>QNBQ01000092.1 GCA_003645735.1 Candidatus Poribacteria bacterium | reverse complement strand
GTTGGCTATCGACTGGAGGAGCCATATCTCGTCGATCGTGAAGCGGCGGGGCCTGTCGGTGTAGACGGAAAGGGCGCCTATCGGCTTGCCGTTTATCATCAGCGCCAGGCACAGCATCGACTTTATCCCCTCCTTCCTCGCCTCCTCCGGGTATTGAACCCTCGGGTCGGTCGAGGCGTCCTCGATGTAGACCGTCTCGCCCTTCATTATCACGTCCTTAAGCGGGCTTTTCCAGACCACAACCGGCCCCTTATCGATATACTCCCTGCTCAGGCCGTATACGGCCTTGAGGACCATCTCGCCCGTCTCCTCATCCAACAGCCTCACGCTGCAGGCCTTCACGCCGAGCTTCTCCACCACTATCCGGGCGATCAGGTTCAGCAGCTCGTCCACATCGACCGCCGAGGTGAGAAGCGAGCTTATCTCGTAAAGCAGCGACAGCTCCTTCAACCTCCTTTCAAGCTCGCTCCTTTCGCCCATCTCCCTCCCCTGATCCCACAAGGGATTCCCAGAAAGTTTAGCTTAAAGGGGCTTGAAAGTCAAAGCGGTTTCTGTTAGGATTTGTGGTCGAAGGCTTCCCCTGGCGGCGCGGGATGAAGGAGAAGAGGGGTTTTAGCAAAGCGTATATCGAGGGAGGCGTCACGGTCAGGTCGTTTTTGGTGGGGTCGCTCCTTTGTTTCGTCCTGGCCGTGGGGACGACCTACAACATCATGGTCATCCACGGCTCATACATGGCGCTGGATTTCAGCACGCCGGCGGCCATCTTCCTGTTCTTCGTCCTCACCTTCTGCATCAACCCCCCGCTGGCGAAGCTGAACGAGAGGCTGGCCCTCACCACCCCGGAGCTGAAAGTGATCTACATGATGCTGGTGGTCGCCTGCGCGCTGCCCACGATGGGCATGGCCGCCCAGATCCTGCCTATCCTCACCTCCGCCTTCTACTACGCCCTTCCCGAAAACAACTGGGCAGAGCTGATCCACCCCTACATCAAGCCCTGGCTCGTCCCTCAGGATAAGCTGGCGATAAAATACTTTTACGAGGGGCTGCCCAGCTGGGAGACGGAGATACCCTGGCGCGCCTGGGCGAGGCCGCTCGCTGTCTGGGGGGTTTTCCTCCTGGCCCTCTATATCGTCATGATCGCCTTCAGCGTGATCCTCAGGAGGCAGTGGATGGAGAGGGAGAGGCTGGTTTACCCCTTGGCCCAGCTGCCGATCGAGATGGCGGAGCGGGGGGAGGGGTCGGTTTTAAGCCCGATCTACAAAAACGGGTTGCTGTGGGTCGGGTTCGCAATCGCCTTCATCCTGAGCAGCCTCAACGGCCTCCACCACTACTTCCCCGTCGTCCCCCGCCTCCAGCTCGTCAGATATATCCCCGTCTTCCGCCACAGCCACACCCTCATCTTCCGGCTGAGCTTCCCCATGCTGGGCTTCTTTTACCTGGTCCACCTCGACGTGGCCTTCAGCCTCTGGTTCTTCAACATATTGAGCCTTTTGGCCAGGGGGTTCATGACTTACTTCGGGATCAGGATAACGGAGAACCTCGGCATTTACGGCGCCAGATCCCCCTTGTTCGCTCACCTGGGCATGGGCGCGATAACGGTTCTGGTGGTGGCCGGTTTCTGGAACGGGAGGAGGCACCTCAAGGACGTGGCGCGCAAGGCGGTGCTGGGCGCCCGGGACGTGGACGATTCGGACGAGATCATGTCATACAGGGCGGCCTTCTGGAGCCTGATCCTGGGGCTGGGGTTTATGGGCGTCTGGCTGCATTTGAGCGGCATGCCGGCCTGGGCCGTTCCGATCTTCCTGTTCGCCGTCTTCGTGATCTTCATCGGGCTGACCAGGATAGTTGCCGAAAGCGGCATGGCCGAGGCGGTCGCCTCCACCATAGGCTCCTCCTTCGTCGTGTCGAGCTTCGGCTCAAGAGCCCTGGGGCCGGAGGGGTTGGTCTCGATGGGCCTGACCTACGTCTGGTCGGCCGATGTCAGAACCTTCGTGATGGCCTCCTGCACGAACGGGTTGAAGGTTATCGACGACAGGAGGATCAGGAAAAGGCCGGTCTTCTGGGCGGTGATGGCCTCCATCGTCATCACCTCGGTCACGGCGATCTGGATGATCATGAAGCTCGCTTATGAGAGGGGAGGGTTGAACGGGAACCCGTGGTTTTTCGGCGGGGGCGCCAAAGCGCCTTACAACTACGTCGCCTCCAAACTCCTCAGCCCGGAGGGGCCGAACTGGACGGGGTGGTATATCAAGGGGGCCGGCGCCCTGATCATGGGGATGCTCATGATCCTGAGGGCCAGGTTCCTTTGGTGGCCGTTCCACCCCATAGGGTTCGCCATCGGGCCGATCTGGATCATGGATCAGATCTGGTTCACCTGCTTCCTGGCCTGGATGATAAAGCTGGCGCTGGTGAGGTGGGGAGGGCTGAAGGTTTACAGGTCGGCCAGGCCGATCTTCCTGGGGCTGATCCTCGGACAGTTCGTCTGCAACGGTGTCTGGATATTGATCGACCTGATCGCCGGCGGCAGGGGGAACCAGATCTTTTGGATATGAGGGAGGTGCGCCGTGAAGCCCAAAGTCGGGATAACGATGGGCGATCCGTGCGGGATAGGCCCGGAGGTGATCGTCAAGGCGCTGTGCCGGGATGAGATCTATGAGGCGTGCGTCCCTATCGTGATAGGCGACCTGAGGGTTATGGAGCGGGATCTGAGGTTCGCCGATAAACCCCTGAAGCTCACGGTCGTGGAGGAGAAGGAGATCCCCGCCTTGGAGGGGAGGTCCGGGGAGATCTTCATCCTGGATCTTTCGAACGCCGATCCGAGCATCCTGAGGTATGGGGAGCTTTCCCCCCTGGCCGGCGCCGCGGCCGTTGAATACATCGAGAGGGCGGTCGAGCTGGCGATGAGAGGTGTGCTGGACGCCGTAACGACGGGGCCGGTCAACAAGGCGGCGATCAACCTCGCCGGAAAGAAATTCACCGGCCACACCGAGCTTTTGGCCGAGCTGACGGGGGTTGAAGAGGCGACGATGATGCTGGCGGGCGAGAAGCTGCGCGTCTCGTTCGTCACCACACACCTCCCCCTCAAGGAGGTCCCCCGGATGATAACGGAGGGGAGGGTGCTGTTGACGGTGAGGAGGACGGACGAAGGGCTTAGGATGATGGGGTTTGAGAGGCCCTCGATAGCCGTCGCGGCGCTCAACCCCCACGCCGGCGAGGGAGGGGTTTTCGGGCGCGAGGAGATCGAGGCTATAGAGCCGGCCATAAAGAGGGCGCGCGACGAGGGGATAGACGTCGAGGGGCCTTTCCCGGCCGATACGCTCTTTTTCAGGGCGGTGCGGGGCGAGTGGGACGGCGTGGTGGCGATGTATCACGATCAGGGAGGTATACCGATAAAGACCGTCGAGTTCAGGGAGACGGTCAACATCACGTTGGGGCTGCCGATCGTCCGGACCAGCGTGGGACATGGGACGGCCTTCGACATAGCGGGGAAAGGGGTCGCGGACGGGTCGAACATGGCCGCCGCGGTGCTCATGGCGGCCAGACTTGCCTCAAACAAGGTCAATCGGTTATCCTGACGTAGATCTGGTCGGCCACCCGTTTGTCCACGGCGTATTCGGTGTATCCCACCTTGAAGACGTAGGAGGGGAACCGTCTCTTAAGCTCTATGGGCGCGCCCGGAAGCACCCCCATGGCCATCAGCTTCTGGAGCTCCTTGGAGGAGCTCGCCTGAAGGTAGGCGATCTTTCCCTTATCGCCCGGCTTCAGATCGGAGAGGGGCGCCACGACCCTCTCCCCCTCCTTGGCCTCAAGACAGCATCTGCCGGGAGGGATCGGGTTGCCGTGCGGACAGACTTTGGGATGCCCGAGGAGGGTGCAGATCTTCTCGTCTATCCCCTCGAAGAGCAGGTGCTCGAACTTGCAGGCCCTCTCCTCCAGCAGCTGGTAGCCCGTCTCAAGCACGTCCACAAGCAGCCTTTCGGCCAGCCGATGCCTCCTTATGGCGCTCTTCGCCTCCTCATATCCCTGTGGCGTCAGCTTCAAGACGCCTTCGGAGACGTTCACCAGCCCGAGTCGGATCAGCTCCTCGAGCGCCCCGTCCTCGGGCGAGATCCCCAGCCGATCCAGCTCAACCTCCTCCCGGCCCTTCTCCTCCGTCTCCAGCCAGATCCTCTCCAGAAGCTCCTGTGCCTGGTTGCTCACCTGAACCGCCACGGGTCAACCTCCCGATCAGTTTGGAAAACAGCCCGCCGGGCTTGATCGTCTCATAGCCGCAGTTTGGACATTTGACGAGCCTACAGCTCCTGCCGAAGGGGCAGCTCCGGCAGGCCGGGCTGTCGTTTTCATCGAACTGGAAGCCGCAAAAGGGACATCTCATCCAAAACCCACCGCCTTTAAGGCTAAGTTTACGGTGAAACCCACGATGAAGGAGATCGATATGACAACCCCCACCACGGCTAAGGTGGTCCTCCATCCCCTCTCCCTGCCCATAACGAGGAACTGGGCTATGCATGGGACGAAGAGGGTGAGGGTGACGGCGGCCACCACAAGCTGGGCGTCGCTCAGGAGGCCTTCCCTCTGGACGTCGTAAAGCCCCGCCGCCCCGTAATCCCTCCTGAAAAACCCGTAGAGGAAGACCTGGGCCGTCTCGGGTGGGAGGCCTATGGCCCTGACCGGGTAGCTTATGAGCTTGACGAGCAGGTCGAATACCCTGGTCACCCTACCGATCCAGATCAGGACGCTTGCCAGGATGAACATGGGGAAGACCTCGACGAAATACCATTCCATCCTGGCGGCGGTCTTCGAGAGCACGTTCGAGATCTTGGGTAGCCTCAGGGGAGGTATCTCCATGAAGAAAGTCGGCTCTTCCCCCGGGACCAGCCTGCTTGCCAGGAAACCGGCCAGGAGGAAGACGAAGAGGATCACGCCGGCCCATATGGCGAAGGAGATAACCTTGCCGGCGAAAAGGGCCGTTATGACGCCGTATTGGGCTGAGCAGGGGATGGCGAGCGCGAGCAGGAAGGTGGCGATGATCTTCTCCCTTCGCGTCTCAAGTATCCTCGTGACGATGGTGGCCATCGTATCGCATCCCAGCCCCAAAACCAGCGGGATGACCGCCCTGCCGTTGAGCCCTATCCTCTTGAAAACCCTGTCGACCAACATAGCCAGCCTGGGGAAATACCCGCTGTCCTCCATCACCGAGAAGACGAGGAAGAACACCCCGACTATCGGCAGGATTATGGCGACGGCGTATCTGACCCCCAGGGTTATGATCCCGTAGTCGTGGACGAAGAGATCCTGGAGGATCTTCCAGGGGATGATCGCCTCGAAGAAGCGGGTGACGTATGGGTTGACGTATCTCTCGAAAAGCGTTCCCTCTATGAAGTCGACCAGCACCCCAGCCCCAAGGCCACCGACTATCTTGTAAAGCCCCAGGTAGAGGACCAGCAGAAGGAAGGGGATGCCGGTCCAGGGGTTCACCATCAGATCGCCCAACAGCTCGGAGAACCTGCGTCTCCTGGCCTCCTCGAAGGAGATGACCTGATCCAAGATGGAATCGGCGGCCCGCTGTCTCTGCATCGTGATCGCGTAGACGGGGGATCTGGCCAGCGAGGCTCTGGCGGCCGAGACCTTCTTCTCCACCCTCCTGGGGTTAGGCTCCCTGCTTCTTACCTCGGCCCCCAGCTCAGGATCGTCCTGGAGGAGCATCAGGGCGACGAACCGTTTCGGCACATCGTATTCCCCCTCCAACGACTCCTCCACCTCCGATACAGCCCTTTCAAGTTCGGGGTTGAGCTTGACCTTGCTCGGCTCCCATTCCTCCTCCCCCATTCTCTCCTCTATCCTCTCCCTCAGCTCCCTTATCCCCTTGCCCGATGTGGCGATGGTCGGCACGACCGGTATGCCCAGGATCGCCTCAAGTTTTTCGACGTCTATCCTGATGCCGGCCCTCTCCGCCTCGTCCATGATGTTCAGGACGAGTATCATCGGCACCTCAAGCTCCATCAGCTGAAGCGTCAGGGGGAGCATCCGGGAGATGTTCTTGGCGTCGACGATGTGTAGGATGAGATCCGGCCTTTCGTGGGTGAGGATCGACCTGGCCACCCTCTCCTCGTCCGTTATGGGGAGCAGGGAATACATGCCGGGGGTGTCTATCACCTCGGCGATTTTATCGCCGAACTTCGCTTTCCCCTTGGAAACTTCGACGGTCGTGCCCGGGTAGTTTGAGACGGTGACGTATCTACCGGTGAGGGCGTTGAAGATGACGCTTTTCCCGACGTTCGGGTTGCCGACCAGGGCTATTTTGAAATCTGCTTCCCTGGCTTCAACGCGGCGGAAAGCTCGCCTTCCGAATCCTAACGGGATCATCTCTTCCCCCTACACTCCTCGCATATCCCATGTATCTCGAATTTGCAGGACAGGAACTGAAAGCCATACCTTTCGCTCAGCTCCTTTTGAAGCAGTTCCACCTTTCGTAGGGGTTCTATCTCCGATACTTGGAATTCAATCACTTTACCGCATTTCCTACAAACGATATGGCCGTGAAATCCGGTGGAGGTTCTCTCATAGTGGGGGTGTTTCTCATCGGTGGCGGCTTCCTTTATGAACCCGCCCTCCAACATCAGCTTGACAGTTCTATAGACCGTCGCCCTCGACACATCCTCCCCCTTTCTCTTCAGCCTCCTGTATATCTCCTCGATCTCGAAGTGGCCGTCGGTGGAGAGGATCTCGTTGAAAACGGCGATCCTCTGTGAGGTGACCTTATATCCCCTCGATCTGAGGAACTCTTCGAACTTCAAG
>QNBQ01000091.1 GCA_003645735.1 Candidatus Poribacteria bacterium | reverse complement strand
CATCTGGTCATAGCCGGCGGCAGGCTGAGGGGGACGATGTATGGGGTCTACACCTTCCTCGAGAGCCTGGGCTGCCGCTGGGTCACCTCCAAGGTCAGCCGCATGCCGAGGATGGACAGGGTGGGAGTAGGCCCGATAGACGAGACACAGGTGCCCGTCCTGGAATACCGGGAGCCCTTCTACACCGACGCTTTCGACGGGGACTGGGCGGCCAGGAACAAGGCGAACGGCACACACCACAGGCTGGATAAAACCAGGGGCGGTAAGGTCAAATACTCCCACTTCGTCCACACCTTCTACTCGATCATCCCCCCCGACAAATACTTCGCCGAACACCCCGAATACTTCTCCGAGATAGACGGCAAGAGGACCGCCGAGAGGGCGCAGCTCTGCCTGACAAACCCCGATGTGCTGAGGATAACGATCGAGACGGTCAAGAGGTGGATAAAGGAAGACCCGGAGGCGACGATCTTCTCCGTCTCCCAGAACGACTGGGGAGGGTGGTGTCAGTGCGAAAACTGCCGAAGGGTGGACGAGGAGGAGGGGAGCCACAGCGGGACGATAATCAGGTTCGTCAACAAGGTGGCCGAGGCGATAGAAAAGGAGCACCCCAACGTCTTCATAGACACCCTGGCCTACCAATACAGCCGCAAACCGCCCAGGATAACGAGGCCCCGTCACAACGTCATAGTCAGGCTCTGCTCGATAGAGTGCTGTTTCTCCCACCCGCTGGCCGAGTGCCCGGAAGACCGCTCCTTCGTCGAGGACATCCGCGGCTGGGCGAGGATAACGGAGAGGCTATACGTCTGGGACTATGTCACCAACTTCGCCCATTACATCATGCCGTTCCCCAACCTCTTCTCGCTGAAGCCCAACGTCAAGTTCTTCGTCGAGCACAACGTCAAGGGGATATTCGAGGAGGGGAACTACTCGCCCGGGGGCCATGGCGAGTTCGCCGAGCTGAGGGCATACATGCTGGCCAAGATATTGTGGGATCCGGATTGCGACGATAGGAAGGTCATGGATGAGTTCCTGGAGGGGTATTACGGGAAGGGGGCGCCGTTCATCAGGGATTACATAGAGCTGATCCACAGGGAGACGTCCGGCAGGGGGATACACGTGCACATATTCGACCCGCCGAAGAAGCTGGCGCTTTCCCCTCAGGTCATCGCCGAGGCGGAGAGGCTGTTCGACGAGGCGGAGAGGGCGGCGGAGGACGAGGAGGTTCTGATGAGGGTCAAGGTCGCCAGGCTGCCGATATGGTATGTCAGGATGGAGACGGCCGACAGGCTCACGCCCGAGCTCGAGAGGATAGCGGTTGAGTTCTTCAGGGTGGCCGCCCAGGCCGGGATAACGAACATAAGCGAGGGGAGGAGGATCGATTGGTATAGAGGCGTCATAAGGGAGAGGTGGGGGCTGGAGGTGTGAGGCGTTGAAACACGTCGCCCTCGTGTGCTAAACTTAAAGCCGAGCTTCGAGGCGCCCTCGGGGGCGTGCCCGGGGATGGAAGCCGTCGCCATACTCCTCATCGCTGCTCGCCTCGCCTGGGGGGCGGTCGAGCTATCCGTCGAGGAGCCAAGGGGAGGTTTCTCCACCTTCAACGATGCCTTCCTCCTGGTCGCCCTGGTCAGCTCGACCGTCGAGGGGGATGGTCTGATATCGATATCGAACTCGGCCGGGATGGGGAGGCCGCCCGGATCGGACCTCCCCCTAAAGGGGATCCTGATCCGGTTCCCCTCCCCGGTCGAGATAAAGGGGCTGCTCATAAGGCCTCGGATAGAGGGGAGCAGGTCGTTCGGGCCGAGGAGTGTGCTCATCAGCTTCTCGAAGGATGGGGAGGCCTTCTCGGCGCCGGTCCGGTTCAACGTCCCCTCGGGCGTCCTCTCGGAGGGGACGGCCTCGATCGAGCTGGAAGGGCAGGTCGTCGCGTCGTTCGTGAGGATCGAGGTGTTGGAGGGTTGGCAGAGGGAGGGGGTGTCGATCGAGGGCGTTTCGGCGCTCGACCCATCGGGGAGGGTCAAGAGGGGGCTGATAGCCTCGGCCTGGTTCGAATGCCGGCTGGGCAGGGAGCCGCTGCGCTTCAGGACCGTCGTCCCGCTGATGGAGGGCGAGAACAGGGTGACGGTCTCCGCCCGGCTGTTGCGCCCGCCGCCGGGGCTGTCCGAGGAGGAGGTGGAGGATTTCGACGCGGTCGAGGTGATGAGGCTCCGGGAGCTGCCGCCGAAGATGGAGGGGCCGATCGAGCTGAGCGACGGGGGGAGGCTGACCGTGGCGATCGCACCCGGGTCGGCGGAGGGGATCGAGAGGATCGAGATAAGGAGGGCGGAGCCGGGCGTGCTTCCTCCGCCGGAGGACGGGGAGCTGGTGGAGGCCTATGAGTTCAGGGGGCTCGTCAGGAGGCCGTTTTCGGCCGAGGCGACCTCCTACCTGGAGACCCAGCCGCCTTTCCTGGCCGTGGACGGCGATCATGACCCCCGCTCCACCTGGATCACCGCCGTCACCCCCATGCCGGTGGAGATCACGGTCGACCTGACGGCGGTTTGGAGGGTTGGATCGATCGTCGTATACACCCCCGTGGTCGACGGCCAGCCCTACGGGCCGGAGAGGGCCGAGGTGCTCGTGTCGATCGACGGGAGGAACTTCGCCAAGGCGGCCGAGCAGGCGGGCTTCGGGGATGAGGTCACGACGATCCGGCTCCCCGAGCCGGTCGAGGCGAGGTTCGTCAAGCTGAGGATCTTGGAGGGCAAGCAGCCGAACAACGTCAGGATAACGGAGATCGAGTTCAGGGACGAGTTCGGCTCGCCGATCGTCCCTTACATGGAGCTGAGCCGCGTGCCGCTGAGGAGGCCGGCCGTTTTGAGCTTCAGGATAAGCCCGGATGAGGCCGTGCCCCAGAGGCTCGCCTTCCTCGTTTGGAACGAGGGGCTGGGAAGGTGGGAGGTTCTGGGCGGCGAGCTGGTCGAGCGGGGAGCCGTCCTGGTCGCCGAGACGACATACCTCTCGAGGATAGGCGTGGCCAGGTTGGAGAGGGAGCTTCCCCCTCCGGAGCCGAGGTGGAGCTTCAACCCGTTCTCCCCCAACGGGGACGGCGTGGCCGATAGAACCTCCATAACGATCAGGCTCGGCGCGGGGGAGGGCGGCGAGCTGACGGCCCAGATATTCGACCTGTCCGGCAAGCTCGTGAGAACCCTTGTGGACAGGGAGCCGATCCCCTCGGGATCCATCACGATAGAGTGGGACGGCAGGGATGAGGACGGCAGGCTCGTCCCCGTCGGCGCCTACATCTATCAGATCAGGTTCGGGAAGAGGAGGATAAGCGGGGTCATAGCGGTGGCGAGATGAGATACAGGATACTGATCGTGGACGACGACAGGGATATAGTCGAGTTCCTCAAGGAATACCTGGAGGACGAAGGGTATGAGGTGATCGCCGCGTATGACGGGAGGGAGGGGATAATAAGGGCCTTCTCGGACGAGCCGCATCTCATCGTGCTGGACATCATGCTACCCTACCTGGACGGCTTCGAGGTGTGCAGGAGGATAAGGCAGGAGATGGCCGTCCCGATCATCATGTTGACGGCCAAGGGCGAGGACGTGGACAAGATAGTGGGCCTGGAGATAGGGGCGGACGATTACGTGGTCAAGCCGTTCAACCCCAGGGAGCTTCTGGCCAGGATCAGGGCGCTTCTGAGGCGAAGCTATATGGAGGAGTTCAGGGTTAAGCCGCCCTTCGAGAGGATCGTCGTGGGCGATCTGGAGATAGACCCTGAGCGGAGGGAGGCGACGGTCAAGGGGAGGAGGATCGAGCTGACGGCGAAGGAGTTCGATCTGCTCCATTTTCTGGCTTCGAACCGGGGGAAGGTCTTCACGAGGAACCAGCTCATAAGCAGGGTTTGGGGGGAGGATCACGTCGTCGGTCCCAGGACCGTTGACGTCCACATCAAGAAGCTGAGGGAGCGGATCGCCGAGGCGGGGGGCGATCCCGACCTGATTAAGACCGTGTGGGGCGTCGGCTACAAGCTCTCGGACGGCTCGGAGGAGTAGATGAGGGGCTGGCGGGGATGGCTGCTCCTGATCCTCTTCATCCCCTCAGCGGAGGCCGCCTTCGACCTGGACTTCACCGGGGCCAGAGGTGCCGGCATGGGGTTCAGCTCGGCGGCTCTGGAGACGGATATAGGAGGGATCTACACCAACCCCGCGGCCATCACGTCGATCCGCTCCCAACAGCTGATGCTCTCCGCGATGAGCGTCCTCCCATCCGTCCTGGGGGGAGGCGTATATCAGACCGCGGCGGGATACGGCGGCTTCAGGTCGGGCGTCGGGATGGGCTTCCTGTGGCTTCAGCTGGAGGCCAAAGGGCTTTATTCGGAGACGGTCCTCCTGGCCTGCCTGGGCCGCAGGATGGGGAGGCTGGGCGTAGGAGCGTCGATCGGGCTGATGGGCTGGGACACCTCGCCGACCTTCGACCCCGAGGGGAGGATGGTGGAGGACGTGGAGGGGAGGACGGTCATCTCGGCAGGCCTGGGCTTCAGGTTCGACCCCTATCCCAACACGTCGCTCGCCCTCTCGCTGCTGAACCTGAACAGGCCGGACATCGCCTCGGAGGGGTCGCCGAGCCCCGAGAGGCTGCCGGTGATAGGCAGGCTAGGCGTGGCGGTTTACGGACCTAAAACGGCCTGGGGGATGGACCTCGTCTTCGAGAGGTCGGAGATAGATGTGAGGACGGGCTTCGAGAGGGAGATCACAGGCTCGCTCAAGGTGAGGCTCGGGTTCAGGCTCGAAAACCTGGCGATGGGCGTGAGCCTGACCGGCGGGCTGGGCTACAGGTTGAACGAGTCGGTCAGGGTGGATTACGCCTTCGTGCTGCCGATGATAAACCTGAGCGGAGGCGTGGGCAGCCACTGCGGGGGGATAGTTTACGAGTTTTGAAACATCCGCGGGGAGGGTGAAGGGCGTGCGCTGTAGGCGGATCAAGACAGGTCTGACGGCCCTGATCATCGCCGCCCTCTCATCCCTGGCCATCCCAGTTGCCCTGGGAAGGGTGACGGATCCGCTGGGCAACGAGATCTTCGCCCGCGGCGGCAAGATGCTCTACTTCATCGGGACGAGCTACTCCCTGCTGCAGGGCGAGGCTAGGGTGAGGCGGGAGAAGGAGTTCCACCAGAGGACCGGCAAACAGAACTTCTTCACCTTCGACATATCGGGCAGGAACATCAGGCATCTCCTGACGGTGGGGACGTTCCACACCCGCTTTTCGGCCTTCACGCTGGACAAGAGCCTGTTCGACTCGGCCAGGTGGGACATCATCGTGCCCAGGGCGCAGGGTAGGATCATCGGGGTGCTCTCCAAGCTGACCAACACCTCCATAACCCCGTGGGGGAAGAGGATCGAGGGGAGGGATATAATCAGCAAGCTGGACCGGTTCCTGGTCGGGCTGAGGGCCGAGGCCAATCTGGGCAGCTGGGCGCTGACGTTCAAGGGCGTCCCGAAGCTGACGATCCCGCTTCCGAGGCTGGGGGTCAGCTACGCGAGCGAGTTTTTGACGAACTATCAGCTTGCGGGGGCGGCCAGCCCGTTTGGGGGCGTAACCGCCGTCCCGCCTCCCGACGCCCTCTACCTCAGGTTCAGGGACGGCTCGCCTGAAAACCCGTGGGGGGCGAAGGTTTACGGCGTCAAGGTTTACTTCGACGGATCGATCGCCTACGACTTCCGCGGCGGCGCGGAGCCCCCCGGGGTGCTGATCGCCTCCAAAAGGTCGTTCTCGGACGGCCTCTCCAGATGGGTCGAGAGGGACGGCTTCTTCACCTACAGGTTCGCCATCCCCAACCCCCAAACGCTTAAGGACGTGAAGTTCGAGCTGGACATCGCCAACGATTACGTCGTCGAGCTCTCGACCGACGGGAAGAGCTGGAGGCTGATGTTGACGGCGCCGGGGAACGTGACCGACGAGTCGAACAGGGCGGTCCGGACCTTCCACTACGGCGAGGTGACCGATGAGGCGACGATGGGCTTCGACATGCAGATGACCCTCTTCGGCGCCTCCGTGGAGCTTGAAAAGGCGTGGTATGTCAGGACGTTCAAATACCCGACGGTGGACGGCAAAAGGACGAGGAGGGTGGCGAGCGCCTGGTTCATAGACGTGAACAGGCGGTTCGGCCCGGTGTTTTGGAGGAGCGAATACACTCACATCGACACCTTCTACAACGCCGGCAACTTCGTGGACGACGACGACAACGAGGACATGTATTCCGACGCGATGGAGCCGGACATACCCATCGCCTCGCCACACGACCGGGACGGGGACAGGATCCCCGACTGGCAGGACGATTTCCTGCTGTTCGACGCCGACCCGCCCAGGTTCCTGATGGGGCTCCGAAGGGAGTATATGGACTTCAACAACAACGGCATCCCCGATAGGGAGGAGGACGACGCCGATCCGGACTACAGGCTCGATTACGACGAAGGCTCCTACGGCCACCACTCCTACCTCATCATCTCCCTCCCCTTCCTGGAGGGCCTCTCCCTGACCCCCGGCTACTACGAGAAACACCTCATCTACGACAAACGGAGCGCCAGGGGATGGTATGGGATACTCTCCTACTCGCCCAGGCTGCCGAACTTCGGCTCGATCGACCTGAGATACACCGTCAGAAGGGCCCACGACATCATACCGGACGACACGATCAAAAAGAAGGACGACCTCTCCCTCCAGAACTACCTGAGCAACATCGTCACGCTGGTCGTGGATTTCAGGAGGGTGGAGAACCTGAGGGTGACGACGAAGTTCAAGTATCAATACGACGCGCTGTTCCACGTCAGGAGGAGGGTCGTCGACTCGAT
>QNBQ01000090.1 GCA_003645735.1 Candidatus Poribacteria bacterium | reverse complement strand
TGAGACCGAGCTGGAGACTAGACTGGAGCCGCTGAGGGAGAGGCTCCGGGAGGATCCGGCGTTCGAAAAGCTCTCCTGGCGTCTCGAGGAGGCCGAGGGAGGATACATGCTGCTCATCGAGGTCAGAAGGAGCAGGTTCAAAGCGTTCAGACCCCGTTTCTCGCCGATCTTGGACTTCAACAGGGTTCACGGCCTCCTCTTCGGAGGGGGATGTGAGGTCCGCCTGCCGAGGCCGATCGCCGGGAGGGCTTACTGCGAGCTGAGCTACGGGTTTTCCAGCGGGATCTGGGGGTATAACCTCGGGGCGGAGAAGCGGCTCATGCCCCTGGCCTTCTCTCTGGGAACCCGACTGTATGACGTGACCGACACGGAGGATCTGTGGAGGATATCGGCGGCGGAGAACGCCCTGGCGGAGCTGCTCTTCGGGAAGGCTTTCCTCGACCTCTACAGGAGGAGGGGTTGGGAGGTCTATCTGACGGCGGGGCCGATCGGCCCGGCGAGGCTGAGGGCGGGCTTCACGTGCGAGCAACAGCTGAGCTTGGAGAAATCCACCGATTGGTTCCTGTTTCGCAGCGGGGGAGGGGGAGAGCCGAGGCACAGGCTTGTGAGGGCGAGGGAGGGGTGGAGCATTCCGGAGCCGCCTCAGAGGAAAAGGGATAACCCCCCGATCGACGAGGGCGATTTGAGATCTGTCTGGCTCAGGGCTTACATCGACCTGAGGGACGTTAAAAGGTGGGGCCACAGGCATATGATCGAGGAGCCGCTCCCCTCCGCGGGGACGAAGAACGGATGGCTGTTGACCGTTGACTTGCAGCTGAGCGGCGGCGTTCTGGGCGGCGATTTCGATTTTCCGCTGTTGGATCTCACGCTCGTCAGATACAACCGGTTCGGCGATCACAGGCTCGATCTGAGGTTGAAGGCCCTCGTATCGGCTGAGGGGGCGCTTCCGTCGCAAAAGAGAGGCTACCTCGGCGGGATAGGCTCGCTGAGGGGTTACGGGTTCAAGGAATTCGAATGCGATTCGTTTCTGCTTCTCAACGTCGATTACGGCTTCAGGCTCATCGATCCGGTTTGGATCGACCTCTTCCTCGACGCCGCCTATCTCCCCTATGAGAGGGAGTTTCCAGCTTCGGGCGGGATGGGCCTCAGCGTAGGCCCGTTCAGGATCGATATGGCCCGTCCCCTGAGGGATGAGGGGGAGATGAGCTTCATCCTCAGGGCGGGCAGGATCTTCTGAAGGGGTGCGGTCATGCTTGCCACGGCCTTGAGCGGAGCGCTTTTCGGCCTTGAGGCGTATATCGTCAAGGTGGAGCTTGACGTCTCGGACGGCCTGCCGACCTTCAACATCGTCGGGCTGCCGGATGCGGCCGTCAGGGAGTCCAAGGAGAGGGTGGCGGCTGCGATCAGGAACTCCGGCTTCAGCTTCCCGCCCAAGAGGATAACCGCGAATCTGGCCCCCGCCGACATCAGGAAGGAGGGGTCGGCGCTTGACCTGCCGCTTGCCCTGGCCGTGTTGGCCGCCACGGGTCAGATCCCCCTCGGCGAGCGCAAGCTCCTCTTTTTGGGAGAGCTGTCGCTGGACGGGACGGTCAGGCCGGTCAGAGGGGTTCTCCCCATAGCGATGTGCGCGAAGGAGGAGGGATTGGAGGGGGTGGTCGTTCCCAAGGAGAACGCGCTTGAGGCGGGGATAGTTGAGGGGATAAAGGTCTATCCCGTGGGCAGCCTGGCCGAGGCGGCGGGGTTTTTGAAAGGGGCGGTTCAGATCGATCCCGTCAGATACGACGTGAGGGATGCCTTCAGGCGGAGCGGCGGATATGACGTGGATTTCTCCGATGTAAAGGGGCAGGAGCACGTCAAAAGGGCCTTGGAGGTGGCGGCGGCCGGGGGGCATAACGTGATCATGATCGGCCCGCCCGGCTCGGGCAAGACGATGCTGGCCAGGAGGCTGCCGACGATTCTGCCCGATATGACCCTCGAGGAGGCGCTTGAGACGACCAAGATACACAGCATCGCCGGGCTGCTTCCCCCCGACAAACCCCTGATAGCCACCCGCCCGTTCCGCTCCCCGCATCACACCGTCTCAAACGCCGGGCTGGTAGGCGGGGGGACGATCCCGAGGCCCGGGGAGGTGTCGCTTGCGCACAACGGGGTTCTCTTCCTGGACGAGCTGCCCGAGTTCAGAAGGGACGTCCTAGAGGTTCTGCGACAGCCCCTCGAGGAGGGGGTGGTAACGATATCCCGTGCGACGGCCACGGTCACCTATCCCGCGAACTTCATGCTCGTCTGCGCCATGAATCCGTGCCCGTGCGGATATTACGGTGATAGGACGAGGAGGTGCAGGTGCACGCCCTCCCAGATCCAAA
The DNA here is from genome assembly GCA_003645735.1 of Candidatus Poribacteria bacterium. GTDB lineage: Bacteria > Poribacteria > WGA-4E > B28-G17 > B28-G17 > B28-G17. The sequence continues at coordinate 4,490 of QNBQ01000090.1, read as the reverse complement.
ACTACATATCGCGCATATCCGGCCCGTTGCTGGACAGAATCGACATACACGTCGAGGTTCCCGCCGTCAAATACTCCGATCTGGCCTCCGATAGGCCGGGCGAAAGCTCGGAGAGGATAAGGGAGAGGGTTCAAAGGGCGAGGGAGATCCAAAGGGAGAGGTTCAAGGGGACGGGGATAAGGTGCAACGCGGACATGTCCCCGAAGGAGCTGCGCGAATACTGCAAGTTGGATAAAAGCTCCCACGAGCTTCTGAGGAGGGCCATAACCCAGCTCGGCCTCAGCGCCAGGGCTTATGACAGGATACTCAAGGTCTCCAGGACGATAGCCGATCTGGAGGGGAGCGAGGAGATCAGGCCCGAGCACGTCTCCGAGGCGATCCAATACAGGAGCCTCGATAGGCAATACTGGATGAGGTAAAGCGGTGTCAACCCGAAGGGCGGGAGCCTAGTTAATCCCATTGGCATCAAAACGGGAGGGGAGGATGCGGGATGATAGACGTTCAGAACCTGACCAAATATTACGGCAGCTTTAGGGGGATAGAGAACGTATCGTTCCGGGTCGAGGCCGGGGAGGTGGTGGGCTTCCTCGGGCCGAACGGGGCGGGTAAGACCACGACGATGAGGATCCTGACCTGCTTCATGCCCGCCACAAGCGGCAAGGCCACGGTCGCCGGCTACGATGTGTTCAAGGAATCGCTTGAGGTCAGGAAACACATCGGTTACCTGCCCGAGACCGTCCCCCTATACCTGGAGATGACGGTCGAGTCCTACCTGAAATACATGGCCAAGCTGAGGGGGGTCCCCAAAAAGCGGGTCAAGGAGCGGGTGGAGACCGTGATGGAGGCCTGCGGGCTGACGCACGTGAGGAAGAGGGTCATAGGTCACCTCTCCAAAGGCTACAGGCAGAGGGTCGGGATAGCCCAGGCGCTGGTGCACGACCCGGAGGTTCTGATACTGGACGAGCCGACCATAGGCTTGGATCCCAAGCAGGTGGTGGAGATCCGTCAGCTCATAAAGGAGCTGGGCAAGGAGCATACCGTCATCCTCAGCACCCATATCCTCCCCGAGGCCAGCATGATATGCAGGAGGGTGATCATCATAAACGAGGGGAGGATAGCGGGAAACGTCTGGCTCGAGGGCGGGAGGGTGACCTCCATCCAGACCGGGGAGGGAGCCGCGGTTCAGGTGGGCGACAGGAGGACGCTCTCGCTGCTGGTCAGGGCGCCCGAGGAGGCCCTGAAAACCGCCCTGCAGGGGATGCCGGAGGTGCTGGACGTGAGGGTCGAGGATATCCACGACGGGGTTGTGAGGCTCTCGGTCGACCACACGCCCGACAGCGACATAAGGGAGAAGATCTCATCGCTTATCGTCGGAAACGGATGGGGCCTGCTTGAGCTTTCGCCCATGGAGATCACGCTCGAAGAGGTGTTCCTCAAGCTCGTCTCAAGGGAGATCGAGGGGGTGAGGGGATGAGGAACGTCTGGACAATCCTCGTCAAGGAGCTTTACACCTACTTCGTGTCGCCCGTGGCGTATTTCGTGCTGTTCGTGTTCGTCGGCATAATAGGCTTCCTCTTCTCCTCGTCGCTCATAATCGGCGGGATAAACAGGATGGAGACGACCGAGGTCCTGAACGTGCTCTTCCTCAACATGAGCGTGACGCTGCTGTTTTTCGCGCCGGCCATGACGATGAAGCTTTTCGCCGAGGAGAGGAGGACGGGGACGATAGAGCTGCTGATGACATCGCCGGTGAGGGATGTGGAGGTGGTGATGGGCAAATATCTGGCGAGCCTGACGCTGCTTCTCATGATGTTGGCCCTGACCCTCCCCTTCCCCATCATAACCTCGTTTTACGGCAAGGTGGACGTCGGCCCCGTCATAAGCGGATACGTCGGCCTGATACTGCTGGGCGCCTCCTTCCTCTCGATAGGGATACTGGTCTCCTCGATGTGCAGAAACCAGATCGTCGCCGCCCTCACCAGCTTCGGCATCCTGCTACTGCTGTGGCTCATCGGCTTCATCGCCCGCGGGAGGGGGACGATAGGCGAGGTCTTGAGATACCTCTCCCTGGTGGAGCATTTCGAGGATTTCGCCAGGGGGATAATCGGGCTGAAACACGTGATCTATTACCTCAGCGTGACGGCCGTGTTTCTGTTCGCAACCGTCAGATCGGTCGAGTCGGCCAAATGGAGGTGATGGGACATGGACGGGAGGGGAAGGCTTTATAACATCGGGACGCTTTGCGGGCTTATAGGGATAGTCGCCCTGCTTTTCACCCTGGCCGTAAGGCTTGTGATGGGGAGGTTCGAGCTTTACTTCTTCATATCGGCGGGCGTCACGCTTGCGCTCATAGGCTTCTACGTGGCCACTCATCTGGGCAGGGTGATCTCGGCGCTCAGAAGCAGGCAGGCCGTCTACGGGACGAACGTCTTCGTCGCCTCCCTCCTGGCGGTCGGCGCCGCCGCGATCATCAACGTCATCGTCGTGGAGGCCTTCGACAAGGAGCTGGACATGACGGCCGAAAAGCTTTTCACGCTGACCGATCAGACGAAGGAAGTGCTGAAGATGGTCAAGGAGCCGATAAAAGTTCTGGCTTTCTTCAGCACCGACGAGACGAACCCCAGGTTCGTGAGGATGAGGAAGGAGGCTCAGGACCTGCTCTCCAGATACGAGAGGGAGTGCAAGTATCTGAAGGTCGAGTGGATCGACCCGTTCATCGACAGGGAGATGGCCGACAAATACAACGTGGAATACAACGGGACGGTGGTGTTCGAAAAGGGGGACAGGCGAGAGACGGTGACGGAGACGGACGAGCAGAAGTTCACCAACGCGATCCTCAAGCTGATAAAGGGCGAGGTCAAGAAGATCTACTTCCTCAGGGGGCACGATGAGAAGGCCATAGACGATTACGACGAGCACAAGGGCTACAGCGACGCGCGGCAGGCGCTGGAGGAGCAGAACTACGAGGCGAAGGATCTGTATCTGGCGTCGACCGGGGAGGTGCCCAGCGACTGCGCCGTGCTGGTGATAGCCGGGCCTCAAAAGCCGCTGCTCGACGTGGAGATCGAGGCGATAAAGAGATACCTGAAGAGGGGCGGCAGGCTGCTGGTCATGATCGACCCGCCCAGCGATCGGTGCCCCAACCTGGTCAAATTGTTGGACGAGTGGGGGATCAAGGTGGGGGACGACCTGGTGATCGACCGGAACCCGTTCGCCTCGTATCTCGACCCGAGGGTGCCGATAGTCAGCGATTACGAGTTCCACACCGTCACGAAACGGCTCGGCCCCACCCCCTTCCCCTTCGCCTGCTCGGTGACGCCTAAGGATAACCCGCCCGAGAACATCTCGGTCGTGTCCCTGGCCAAGACCACCCCCGGCGAGGGGGTAAGCTGGGGCGAGACGAGCAGGGAGGAGATAAAATACGACCCGAACGAGGACACCAAGCCGCCCGTCTCCCTGGCGGTCGCCCTGGAGGAGAACCCGCCGAGGAGGAAGGCCGGCGAGGAGGGGAAGAAGAGGGAGGGCGAGGAGAAGAAGCCCGAGAAGCAGCTCGTAAGAATGGTCGTGATAGGCGACTCCGATTTCGCCACGAACCAGTTCTTCAAGAGGACGGGCGGCGGGGATCTGTTCCTGAACGCGATAAACTGGCTGACGATGGAGGAGGATCTGATAAAGATCAGGGCGCAGGAGCCGGAAAACAGGGAGCTGAGGCCGCTTTCCGCCGGGGAGGCCAGGGCGGTGCAGCTGGTTTCCATCTTCGCCATCCCCTTCCTCGTGTTCGCAGCCGGCGTGATCGTTTGGTGGAAGAGGAGGTGAACGATGAGCTTCAGAACTACTTTGATCGTCGCGATCATATTCGTCGTAGCCCTGGGCGGCTATCTGGCCTTCAAATTCGCCTATAAGGGCGAGGAGAAGAGCGAATACGTGGACATAGAGGAGGCGTATAACCTCCAGAGGGATCAGATCGTCAAGATCCGCCTCTCCTACTCGGACGAGGAGCTGCAGCCCATAACGCTGGAGAAGAGGGGCGACGAGTGGTTCCTGACCGAGCCGATCGAGGCGCCCGCCGACCCCGATAAGGTCAAATACCTGCTGGACGACCTGCTGGACAAGAGGGTGAAGATGAGGTTCAAGGCGGACGATCTGGCCAAATACGGGCTGGAAAAGCCCCAGATCGTCGTGTCGGTCTGGATCTCCCCCTCGAAGGAGCCTTACAGGGAGTTCCTGATAGGGAGCAAGGCGATCGAATACTCCGTCTACGCGAAGGAGAGATCAGACCCGGATGTGATCGCGATAGAGTCCTCTGCCCTGGACGATTTCACCAAGACCCCCTCGGATCTCCGGCTGCGGAAGATCATGAGGTTCGCCTTGAAGGAGGCCAAATCGCTGACGCTCTCCTACCCGGGCAAGCCGGCGATCAAGCTGAGCAAGGACGAGGAGGGGAAGTGGAGGATGCGCGAGCCGGTCGAGACCAACGCCGATCAGGACGC
>QNBQ01000089.1 GCA_003645735.1 Candidatus Poribacteria bacterium | reverse complement strand
GAACAGATCGTTTTCCCCGCTGTCCTGGGCGATGAATCCGAACCCCTCTTGGGGGTTGTAGTATTTTATCCTCCCGGTAGGCATTACCCCTCACGCCCTCCTTTCCCTTTCTCGATGTAAGGCTTCAAAAGATCGATGGGCACGGGGAAGAGGATCGTCGAATTGCTTTCCGTCGCCACCTCCATGAGGGTCTGGAGGAACCTGAGCTGAAGGGCGGTCGGGTTTTCGGCGATGATCTTGGCAGCCTCCATGAGGGTTTGGGCCGCCTCGTATTCGCCCTGGGCGCTTATCACCTTCGCCCTCCTCTCCCTTTCGGCCTCCGCCTGTCTGGCCATCGCCCTCTTCATCGACTCGGGCAGATCCACGTCCTTGATCTCGACCGATACGATCTCTATCCCCCACGGATCGACGTGTTCCGAGACTATCTTCTTGAGCTCCTGGTTTATCAGCTCCCTTTTGGAGAGCAGATCGTCCAGCTCGAACTTCCCTATGACGCTTCTGAGGGCCGTCAGCGCCACCTGAGTGGTGGCGAACCTGGGATCCTCCACCTCGACGACGGAGCTGGCCGGGTCGGCCACCCTGTAGTAAAGCACGGCGTTGACCTTCACGGAGACGTTGTCGCTCGTTATGACGTCCTGCTCCTCCACGTCGACCGTCTGAACCCTAAGCGACACCTTCACCATCCTGTCCACAAACGGTATTATAGCTACAAGCCCCGGCCCCTTCACCTTGTGAAGCTTTCCGAACCTGAAGACCACCCCCCTTTCATATTCGCGCAGGATTTTGATACCCATGTAGATGAGGATCAGCGCGACGATGATCGCCCCGCCCACGAAATAGACGATCATCCTCTCTCCCCCTCAAGCTCCGTTTCGACCACGACCTGATTCCTCCCCCTTCTTTTGGCCAGATACATGGCCTGATCGGCCCTCTCAAGCAGGCTTTCGGGCGTGTCGTTTTTCCTGACCCACGCCACCCCGGCGCTTATGGTGACGGTGAGGCTGACCGTCTCGCCGTCCCTGTTGTATTTGAACACCTTCCTGGCGATGTTATCCCTCAGCCTCTCGACCGCGTTCCAGCTCTCCGTCCCGGTGCACCCCATTAATATCGCCGCGAACTCGTCCCCCGCCATCCTCGCCACGAAATCGTCCGTCCTGAAGGTCTCCCTGGCTATTCTGCCGATCATGTAAAGCACCCTGTCGCCTATGAGGTGGCCGTGTTCGTCGTTTATCCGCTTGAAGTTGTCGATATCGAAGATCACGAGCGAGAAGGGTATGTTTGTCACGGCATATCTGGCGATCTCGTCGCTCAGCCTCCTCATCAACGCCCTCCTGTTGAAGAGCTTTGTCGTCTCGTCGACCAGCGCTTCTTCGGTCATCTGCGAGAGCCTCTCCTCCAGATCCAGAACCTTCATCGCCAGTTCATCGGCGGCCCTTTCCAGATTCTCCTGCCTCTCCTTGAGCTGCTCCCGCATCTCGGAGACTATACGGGCTAGCTCCTGTTTTAACTGCTTTATGTCCTCGAGCCTGGAGGCTGCCTCCAGCTTCATTATGTCCTCGCGGAGCGCCTCGCCGAACCCCCTGTCCTCCTCCACAAGCTCGTTCAGGGACTTCATCAACATCCTGACCAGATCCTTCAGCTCCGAAAACCTCCTCTCATCGTAAATCCTCTCCGCCTCCAGTTGCTTGAGTATCAGCCTCTTGAGATCCTCGTTCAGCTTCGTCAGCTCGTAGATGTCGCTCGTCCCCCTGATCTTTATGAGGATATCGCTCAGCTCCTGTTTGAACCTGCGGGTGTCCAGCTCGTCGCTCTCCTTCGCGTAAAGGCTGATTATCCTCAGGAGGGTGGCTATGATGTTCTTCAAACAGGCCTCGCTCGACACCTCATCCCTCTCGGACATAAGCCTTATCTCCATCTCGTCCCTCTTCCTGAAGAACATCGCTCCCACCTCTTACACCCTGAGATCTGCCTCCCTTTCGATCAGCCCTTCGTTTTCGCGTAGGATGGGGTCTACTTCCTCCTTTATGAACCGTTCGACCTGCGACGGCGCCCGACCGACGAACGCCTCCGGCCTCAGGATTCCCTCGATCTCCTCCCTCGAAAGCGGGAAGGCCTCGTCCGAAGCGATCCTCTCCAGCAGATCCCCCTCCTTCCCCTCCCTCATCCTCATCGCCGCCTCCATCGAATGTCTCCTCAGCCTCTCGTGCAGCTCCTGCCTGTCGCCGCCCCGCTTGACCGATTCCATCAGTATCGCCTCGGTGGCCATGAAGGGCAGCTCCCGCTCGACGTGCTTCTTTATGACCTCGGGGTAGACCCTCAACCCCCTGGCCACGTTGAGGCAGAGGATGAGGATCGCATCCGCCGTCAGGAACATCTCGGGTATGACGATCCGCCTGTTGGCCGAGTCGTCCAACGTCCTTTCGAGCCATTGGTTGGCGGCGGTGAAGTAAGTGTTTTGGGAGAGGGTGATGAGATACCTCGAAAGGGCGGCGATCCTCTCGGATCGGACGGGGTTTCTCTTGTATGGCATGGCCGAGGAGCCGACCTGTCTCTCGTCGAAAGGCTCCTCAACCTCCCTCAGGTGCTGCAGCAGCCTCACGTCGTTGCTGAACTTATGCGCGGAGGCGGCGATGCCGGCCAGAGTCGACGCGATCTGCGCGTCCACCTTCCTCGGATAGGTCTGGCCCGTCACTTTGAAGCTCTCCTTAAACCCCATCTTCCGGGTCACCAACCTGTCCAGCTCCTCCACCTTCCGCTCATCCCCGTCGAATAGCTTAAGGAAGCTGTCCTGCGTGCCGGTCGTCCCCTTGACCCCCCTGAACCTAAGCCCCTCGATCCTGGCCTTCAGCTCGCGGTAATCCATGACGAAATCCTGAAGCCAAAGGGCGGCCCGCTTCCCCAACGTGGTGAGCTGGGCCGGCTGGAAGTGGGTGTAGCCGAGGATCGGCATATCTTTGTATTTGAGAGCGAAATCCCTCAAGGCGGCTATCACGCTGACCAGCCTCCTCCTCAGGATCGAGAGGCCGTCCCTCATCTGGATGAGGTCGGCGTTGTCGGTCACGAAGGCGCTCGTCGCCCCCAAATGTATTATCGGCTTGGCCTTGGGACATTGTGAGCCGAAGACGTGGATGTGCGCCATGATGTCATGTCTCAGCTCCCGCTCCTTTTCGGCCAGCAGGTCGAAGTCGATCTCCTCCCTGTGCCTCTTCATCTCCTCTATCTGCTCATCGGTTATGGGCAGGCCCAGCTCCTTCTGCGCCTCGGCCAGGGCGATCCACAGATCACGGTAGATCAAACACCTCCTCCTGGGGGAGAAGGCCTCGATCATCTCCTCGCTAGCGTATCGCTCTATCAACGGGTGTTCGAAGGTTTTTCTCTCAGCCATTTCAGCTTCGGGATCACCTCCGGGTTGACGACGTATTTCGGCAGCTTCCCCTGAAGGGCTGCCGCGGCGTTCTCCGCCACCTTCACCCTCAGCTCGTGATACGCCTCCTCGGTGTAGGAGGCGTAATGGGGGGTTATGACGACGTTGTCGAGTTTTAGTAGGGGGTTATCGGGGTCGGGCGGCTCCTTCTCCAGCACGTCCAACCCCGCCCCGGCGATCCACCCCTCCTTCAAAGCCCTGTAAAGCGCCCTCTCATCTATGACCGCCCCCCTGCCGGTGTTTATGAGATAGGCGGTGGGCTTCATCTTCCTCAGCTCCGCCTCGCCTATCATGTGATAGGTCTCCTCGGTCAGGGGGGTGTGGATGGAGAGGACGTCCGACTCCCTCAGGAGGGTATCCAGATCGACCGGCTCAACCCCATACATCTCGAAAACTTCCCTCGGCACATACGGATCATACGAGATGATCCTCTTGAACCCGAACGGCCTGGCCTTTTTGACGAGCGTCCTGGGGATGTTGCCGAAGGAGAGCAGGCCGAGGGTCATCTTTTGGAACCTGTGTATCGGCCTGGCGCGGGATCTGTCCCATATGCCCTGCTTGACCAAGTTGTTCAGGTAGACGACCTTGCGCGTGACGGCCAGGATGAGGCTCATCGCGGTGTCCGAGACCTCCTCCCAGCAGAAGTCCGGCACGTTCGCCACGCAGATCCCCTTCTCCGTCGCCGCCTTGATGTCTACCGTGTCGACGCCGATGCCGTATCTGACGATCACCCTGCATTTCTCGAGCGACTCTATCACCCTCCGGGTGATCTTGGTCGCGACGTTGAGGATGGCGTCGGCGTCCCTCAGCCCCTCTATCAGCTCATCCTCGTTTTCGGCGCGGACGGGGACGATCTCCGCCCCCACCTTTTCCAATATCTCGCTTTCCACCTGTGGGGGAAACCTCCCCACATCGGTCGCCGCTACCTTAAACTTCCCCCTCATCCCTCGCCAAGCTTCCTCACGGGGTTGCTCAAAACCCCTATCTCATCGATCTCTATCTCGACTATATCCCCGTCCTCAAGCGAGATGTCATCGGGCAGCACGACCCCCGTCCCCGTCAGGACGACCGTCCCGGTCGGTATCGGGTTGTCCCTCATCAAAAACCTGTTTATCTCCTCGAAGCTCCTCCTCATCTGAGAAGTGTTCGCCTCCCCCTCGTAGATCAACTCCTCATCCCTGATTATCCTGCACCTTATGTTCAGATCCATCGGGTCGGTTATCTCGGAGGGGGTAGCGATGATGGGGCCTAGGGCGCAGCACCCCTTGAAGATCTTCGCCTGGGGGAGGTATAGCGGGTTTTCGCCCTCTATGTCGCGGGCGGAGACGTCGTTCGCTATAGTGAAGCCGATGATCCTCCCCCGGCTGTCGAGCACGTATGCAAGCTCCGGCTCGGGCACGGTGTCGTTTGAGTCGCTCCGGATGTATATCGGTTCGTTAGGCCCGACGCATCTGGATGCCGTCGCCTTAAAGAATATCTCAGGCCTCTCGGCGTTGTAAGCCCTTGTGTAGAGATCTGTTTCGGTCTCCCTGTCCCTCGACTTGGCGCTCCTCAGGTAGGTCACGCCGCAGCCCCACACCTCGGGCGGCTCGATGGGGATGAGCAGGTGGGGCGTTTTTTCGTCCGGCGGGACGTTCAGCTCGGCGAAGCTGTATTCGCTCCCGACCCGCTCCGCCGCTACCTCCTCCTCAAGCTCGGCGGCTATGACGTTGATGCTCACCCTCTCCCTTTCGGCCGTGAGGATGAGCTGTAGGACCGATGAGATCTCGTCGGTGGTGATGTCGATTATCCTCTCGTCGGCGTCCAGCAGCCCGACCCTTCTGCCCTTGCCGGGCAAGAAGAATTGGAGGATGCGCATCTCGAACCTTCCGTTCGACGGTTTGAGCGGGATAAATTCTAACCGATTTGATCCGACCTGTCAAGCTTGACAGCCTTTTTAGGCTCAGGGTATACTTATCGACGCTTCAAAGCCAGCTTTCGGAGAGGTGAGGTATGAAGCTGGGCATTTTGACCGGCTTTTCGGAGGAGATGGTCAGGTTCGCCGCCGAGGCGGGGTTTGAATGCCTCGAGATCTCAGGCCCGCCGAACGAATGGCTCGAAAACCCCGGGGAGGCCGAAAAAGCTAAGAAGCTGCTGGAGGAGAACGGGCTGACGGTCGCCTCGTTTCTGACCGGCTGGCCTTCGATAAGGGCCGACGAGGAGGAGGCCAAGGCGCACCTGGAGAGGCTCTCCAAGATCATGGATCTCTGCAAGATGATGGACGACGCGATAATAACCGGCGCGGGGCCGATGGGTTATGACCCGGGGAAATCGCTCGAGGAGAACGTTCAGGACTTCAAAAGGGTCTTCTCCCCGATAGTCGAGCTGGCCGAGAAGAAGGGGGTTAAGCTTGCCTTCGAAAACTGGCCCGGCAGGGGGCCGTATCTCGACGGCGGCAGCCTGGCGGTCACGCCGGAGACATGGGAGGCGATGTTCGACGCGATAAAATCGGATAACTTGGGCCTGGAGTTCGACCCCTCCCACCTCATCTGGCAGTGGATCGATCCGATCCAGGCAGCCAGGGAGTTCATCGGCAAGATATTCATCGTCCACGCCAAGGACACGGAGATCTTCTGGGACAGGCTCAGGAGAACCGGCGCCTACAAGAGGGGATGGTGGACATACAGGCTGCCGGGGTTCGCCAGCTTCGACTGGCACAGGTTCTTCGCGCTGCTGATCGAAAACGGCTTCGACGGGAACGTCATAATCGAACACGAGGACCCCAGGTTCGGCGGCGAGAGGAGGCTGCTGGGCTTCAAGCTGAGCGGCAGCTACCTGAGGACCTGCATGATGAAGTCCTGAAGGGGGAGACCGGTTTTGAACCCGCTCAGGTTCCTGAGGGAGGACATAGCGAAGCTCAAGCCATACAAATGGGAACGGCGCCCCGGCCTGATCAAGATGGACGCCAACGAAAACCCGTTCGACGCCCCCCACGAGCTGAAACAGGAGCTGGCCGTCGCCCTGATGAAGCTCCCCCTCAACCGATACCCGGACGGGAGCTGTCGGGGGCTGAAAGAGGCCCTCTCCGAGAGGATAGGGGTCGACCCCGATCAGATAGTCGTCGGCAACGGCTCGGATGAGCTTATAGGCCACATAATCGCGATCTTCTCCTCCCCGAAGGCCAAGGTGATCTACCCCGTCCCGACCTTCTCGATGTATGGGATAATCGCCAGGTCGATCGGGGTGAGGGTGGGCGAGGTTCCGTTGACGGAGCGGTTCGAGATCGACCTGAAGGGGATGGAGCGTGAGATGGACGGCGAGCCGAATCTCGTCTTCATAAGCTATCCCAACAACCCGACCGGCAACTGTTTCGATGAGGAAGCTATCCTCAGGCTGCTGGAGAGGGATGACGCGATCGTGGTTGTGGACGAGGCCTATTACGAGTTTTCGGGCAAAACCTTTCTTCCGCTG
>QNBQ01000088.1 GCA_003645735.1 Candidatus Poribacteria bacterium | reverse complement strand
TCGCTCCTCAACCCCGCGAATATCGCCAGCGCCGTGAGCAGGTCGCTCTTGAGGGAGCTTTCCAATTCGCTATCGTAAATCCTCCTATCGGCCTCTAAGACATCCTCCTCCCCACACCTCGTCAGGGGGAGAAACGGCAGGAGGCGGACATCCCCTCTCTCAAGCAGCTCCTTCCCGTCCACCTCCCACAACTTCACGAGGCGGAACCTGAACCTGACCGCCTCATCCTCATAGATTCCCTCCTGCGGCCCGCCCTCCTTGAAGAGAACCACAACCGGGATGACCGGCAGTCGATGCTTCAGCTTGAAACGGGCGAAATATTCGAGCAGACGAACCGGCAGCTCAGGCTCCCACCTGGTCTGAAACTCGATCAGAACGATCCTCTCCCCGCCCTCCTTATCCCTGACCAGCAGGGGAAAATCGCTTCGCCTCAGGGAAACCGTCTCCTTCGGAACCTCCTCGATCAGCTCAGCCGATTCGACCTCGATGTCCAGCAGCCAGCTTAGGATCTCCTCCTTCGCGATCTCCATCAACCTTTTCGAGGCGACGTCGTATCTCATGGAGACCCCCCTGACGTTCGCTCTACATTCTATCTTAGCAGAGGGGCCGATAAGCGTCAACCGAAGCGTTCATCGTCCCTCGCGATTGACTCAAATGAAGCTCACAGGTGTGGTCTTTGGGACGCCTCTGATAGGTATGGCCTCGGAGCAGGAGGGGCATCTGTTCCCAGGCGAGAGGTTGACCTCGACGGTCGCGAAGCCGGCCCTCCTTATGAGAAGCTCGCCGCATCTGGGGCAGTAGGTGTTCTCGCCGTAGCCCCTTAAGTTCCCGAGGTAGACGAACTTTATGCCGGCATCCCTGGCCTTCTCATACGCCCTTTCGAGCCGCTCGATGGGGGTGGGCGGGGCGACGAACCCTTTGGCCGGGAAGTATCGGGTGAAGTGGATGGGGACGTCGGGGCCGAGGAGGTCGAGGTGTCTCGAGATGATCCAATCGATCGTCTCATCGTCATCGGATACGCCGGTCACTATCAGGCAGACGATCTCGACGTGAACCCCCCTTCGGCGGGCGTGTTCCGCTACCTCCCAGACGCCGTCGACCCTGGCCCCGCCGATGTATCGGTCGTAGGCCTCCTGCCTCCCCTTGATATCCACGTTCATCCCGTCCAGCCCGGCGTCGATCAACATATCAAGCGCCTCAAGGCTCATGTAGCCGTTGGATACGAAGCAGCAGTAAAGCCCTCTTTCCTTGGCCATCGGGAAAAGGTCGAGGCAGAACTCAAAGAGCAGGGTCGGCTCGTTGAACGAGACGCACAGCCCCTCATCCCCGGCCTCGATCGCCGCCCTTAAGACGCTTTCGGGCGGGATGGGACGGGAGGTCCGCCTGACGACCGATGAGAGGTGGAAGTTCTGAGACCAAGCGCAGCTGAAGTTGCACGACCAGGTCGAAAAGGTCAGCGCCGTCGAGCCGGGGTAGTAGTGGAAAAAAGGCTTTATCTCGATCGGGCGGGACTCCATCGCGGAGAGATTGCCATAGGTCAAGGTGAAAAGCTTGCCATCGCGGTTGACCCTCATCTTACAAAACCCGCTTCCGCCCTCGGCTATGACGCATCCCCTTTGACAGAGGAGGCATCTAACCCTTCCGCCTTCCAATCTCTCATAAAGCCTCGCCTCACGCATCGCTCGAGAGCGCCTCGCGGTAATATTCCTGGATCGACTTGACCGACAGCCCCTTCCTCTTGAGGGCCTCTATGCCGCTGGCCGCGGCCTGTGCGCCGGAGATGGTCGATACGAGCGGGATGCGGTGGCTCAACGCCAGCTTTCTTATGAGAACCTCGTTCGGGCGCCTGTCCCTGCCGGTCGGGGTGTTTATGATGATGTCAACGGCGTTGTTTTTGATGTAGTCATAGATCGTCGGCCTGCCCTGGCCGATCCTGTAAAGCAGCGTCACGTCCATCCCGTGTCTCAGGAGGACTTTAGCCGTGCCGTGGGTGGCGATCAGCTTGAAGCCCAGGTCGTGCAGCACCTTGGCTATGAAGATCACCGCCCGTTTATCCTTGTTCTTGACGCTTATGAAGGCGGTGCCGCTCGTGGGAAGGGGTTTTCCGGTGGCCATTTGGGCCTTGGCGAACGCCATGCCGAACTCCGGATCTATCCCCATAACCTCCCCCGTCGACCTCATCTCAGGCCCCAGGAGCGGGTCGGAGCCGGGGAGCTTGTCGAAGGGGAAGACGGGGACTTTGACGGCGAAGTAGGGCGGCTCGATCTCCCTCGTGAAGCCCAGCTCTTTGAGCTTCCTGCCGACCATGACCTTGGCGGCCAGCTTGGCGAGCGGCACGCCTATCGCCTTGCTGACGAAGGGGATCGTCCTGGAGGCGCGGGGGTTGACCTCGAGGACGTAGATCTCGTCGTTTTTGATGGCATACTGGACGTTCATCAGGCCGCAGACGTTCAGCTCCCTGGCCAGGGCATAGGTGTGCTCCTTAAGCTCCTCTATCAGCTCCTCGGTCAGGGTGTAAGGGGGCAGGACGCAGGCGCTGTCGCCCGAGTGTATCCCGGCCTCCTCGATGTGCTCCATTATGCCGCCCACGACCGTTATCTCCCCGTCCGATATGGCGTCCACGTCCACCTCTATCGCGTCCTCGAGATACTTGTCTATCAGGACGGGATGTTCGGGGGATGCCTGGACGGCCTCCCGCATGTATCTCTCGAGCGCCTTCTCGTCGTATACGATCTCCATCGCCCTCCCGCCCAGGACATACGACGGCCTGACCATCACGGGGTAGCCTATCGAGGCGGCCACCTTCTTGGCCTCCTCTATCGACGTGGCGGTGCCGCTTTCCGGCTGCTTCATGCCAAGCTTCTGCAGCATCTCCCTGAACCTCTCCCTGTCCTCCGCCCTGTCTATGTCCTCGGGATCGGTCCCGATTATCCTGACGCCGGCCTCCTTCAGCGGTATGGCCAGGTTCAAGGGGGTCTGGCCGCCGAACTGGACGATCACCCCGTCCGGTTTCTCCTTGTCGACGATGTTCAGCACGTCTTCAAGCGTCAGCGGCTCAAAATAAAGCTTGTCGGACGTGTCGTAATCGGTGCTGACGGTCTCGGGGTTGCTGTTGACCATTATGACCTCGTATCCCTCCTCTCGGAGGGCGAAGACGGCGTGCACGCAGCAGTAATCGAACTCTATCCCCTGGCCGATCCTGTTCGGCCCGCCGCCCAGGATCATGATCTTCGGCCTGCTCGACCTCCTCACCTCGCATTCGGTCTCGTAGGTCGAGTAATAGTAAGGGGTCTCGGCCTCGAACTCGGCGGCGCAGGTGTCGACCGTCTTGAACGTCGCCTCCACCCCCAGCTCCTTCCTCAGCCTCCTCACCTCCATCTCCTTCATCCCCCAGATCTCCCCCAGCTGCGCGTCCGAGAAGCCGTATCTCTTGGCCTTGAGGATGGTTCTCCTGAGGGTCTCCCGGTCGACGCTCTCAAGCCTTATCGACTTAAGCTCCTCCTCCATCCTGACTATCTCCCGGATGTTGTGTATGAAGAACGGATCGATCTTCGTCAGCCTGTGGATCTCCCTGTCGCTCATCCCCCGTTTGACCGCCAGCTTGATGTAGAAGATGCGCATCGGGTTGGGCACCCTGAGCATCCTCTCGAGCTCGTCCATCGAGACGCTAGGGTCGAAGTAATCGCCCAGCCCCTTCCAGCCGGTCTCAAGCGATCTAAGCCCTTTTTGCAGCGCCTCCTTGAAAGTCCTGCCTATCGCCATGACCTCGCCGACCGACTTCATCTGGGTGGTCAGGGTTGGGTCGGCGCCGGGGAACTTCTCGAAGGCCCACCTGGGTATTTTGACCACCACGTAATCTATGGTCGGCTCGAACGATGCGGGGGTCTTCTTCGTGATGTCGTTCGGTATCTCGTCCAGCGTGTATCCCACCGCCAGCTTGGCGGCGATCTTGGCTATGGGGAAGCCGGTCGCCTTGGAGGCGAGGGCCGAGCTTCTGGAGACCCTCGGGTTCATCTCTATGACCATCATCTCGCCCGTTTCGGGGTTGACGGCGAACTGGATGTTCGACCCGCCGGTGTCGACCCCGATCTCCCTTATGACCTTTATCGCCGCGTCCCTCATCACCTGGTATTCCTTGTCGGTCAAGGTCTGGGCGGGGGCGACCGTTATGCTGTCGCCGGTGTGCACCCCCATCGGATCGACGTTCTCTATGGAGCAGATGATGACGACGTTATCGGCAAGATCCCTCATCACCTCAAGCTCGAACTCCTTCCACCCGATGATCGACTCCTCGATCAGCACCTCGCTTATCGGGCTGAGCTGCAGCCCCCGCTCGACTATCTCCTCGAACTCCTCGATGTTGTAGGCCACCCCTCCGCCCGTCCCCCCCAGCGTGAATGCGGGCCGGATTATGACGGGGAAGCCTATCTCCTCGACGATCCGCCTCGCCTCATCGAGGGAGTGCGCCACGCCGCTTTTGGGAACCCTCAGCCCTATCCTCTCCATCGACCTCTTGAAAAGCTCCCTGTCCTCGGCCTTCTTGATCGCGTGCAGCTTCGCTCCTATAAGCTCGACCCCGTATCTGTCTAGAACCCCGCTTTCGGCCAGGGCGACCGATACGTTCAGGGCGGTTTGCCCTCCCAGGGTGGGAAGCAGCGCGTCCGGCCTCTCCCTCTCGATGATCTTCTCCACCACCTCGGGGGTTATCGGCTCGATATAAGTTCTGTCGGCCATCTCCGGATCGGTCATGATCGTGGCCGGGTTGCTGTTGACCAAAACGACCTCATACCCCTCCTCCTTCAGCGCTTTACAGGCCTGTGTCCCGGAGTAGTCGAACTCGCACGCCTGACCTATGACGATCGGCCCCGAGCCGATTATCAATATCTTGCGGAGATCGGTCCGCCTCGGCATCCCTCACCCCCTCCGCTCCTCCATCAGCCTGACGAACCTCTCGAAAAGATACCTCGAGTCGTGCGGGCCGGGCGAGGCCTCGGGGTGGTATTGGACGGAGAAGATGGGGAGTTTCTTGTGCCTCATCCCCTCGAGCGTCTTATCGTTCAGGTTGATGTGGGTTATCTCGACGTCGGGGTCCTTGATCGAGTTTATGTCGACGCAGAAGCCGTGGTTTTGGGAGGTTATCTCCACCTTGCCGGTCTTAAGGTCTTTGACAGGCTGGTTGGCGCCTCGGTGGCCGAACTTCAGCTTGTAGGTCGTCCCCCCGAAGGCCAGCCCCAGAAGCTGATGGCCCAGACAGATGCCGAATATCGGCTTGCCGCTCTCTATCAGCTCCCTAACCGTCTCGACTATGTAGGGGAGGGCCGCCGGATCGCCCGGCCCGTTGGACAGGAATATCCCGTCCGGCTCGTAGCTCAGCACCTCCCTCGCCGAGGTCGTCGCCGGCACGACGATGATCTCACAGCCGTGGTCGTAAAGCAGCCTCAGGATGTTGTGTTTGACGCCGAAATCCATCGCCACAACCCTGAACCTCCTGGCCGGCAGGTCGAAGAGGGTCGGCTCCTCGCCGAACCTGTTCGGGACGGGGTTTATCGTCCCGCCCTTGTCCCAGACATACGGCTCCCTGCAGGTGACGAACCTCACCAGATCCCTCCCCTCCATCGGAGGGGCCGCCCTGGCCTTCTCGACCAGGCTTTCCGGATCCAGATCCTCCGTCGATATGACCCCCCTCATCGTCCCGTAGATCCTCAGCTTCCTGGTCAACGCCCTCGTGTCGACCCCTTGAATCCCCACTATCCCGTGCCTTTCGAGGAAGCTCTCCAGGCTCTCCTGCGATCGCCAGTTGCTCGGCCTCGGCGTATACTCCCTAACCACGAAGCCCTCGACCTTCGGGCCGTCCGACTCCAGATCCTGGTCGTTGCACCCGTAGTTCCCTATGAGGGGATATGTCATGACGACTATCTGTCCCTTGTAGGAGGGGTCGGTCAATATCTCCTGGTAGCCCGTCATGCTGGTGTTGAAGACGACCTCCCCGACCCTCTCGCCGGGGCTGCCGAAATGTTCCCCCTCGAAGACCGTTCCGTCCTCAAGCGCAAGCATCGCCCTCATAAAACCTCACCTCTCCCCCGATTATCAGGCCGACCGGGATCCCCTTGACCCTCCTGCCCGCAAACGGGGTGTTTTTCCCCTTGGATCTGAGCTTTTCGGGATCTATCACGACCTCCCTTTCGAGGTCGATTATCACCAGGTCGGCGTCCATCCCCGGGGCAAGCCTGCCCTTCCGATCCAGGCCCAATACCTTAGCCGGCTCCAGGGTTAATTTCGCGATCAGCTCCCTCAACGCCAGCCTCCCCTCCAGCACCAGCTCGGTGTATAGGACGGGGAAACAGGTCTCAAACCCCACCACGCCGAACGGCGCCTCCTCAAGCCCCCGCTCCTTCTCCCAGGGGGCGTGCGGGGCGTGGTCGGTGGCGATGACGTCTATGATCCCCTCCTTAAGCCCCTCGATCAGCGCCTCGACGTCCTCCCCGCCCCTCAGGGGAGGCTTCATCTTGCCGTTCGAGCCGAGGCTGAGGACGGCCTCCTCGGTCAGCGTCAGGTGATGCGGCGTGACCTCGGCGGTGACGCTCACGCCGCGCCCCTTGAACTCGGCTATCAGCTCGACCGATCGGGCGGTGCTGACGTGGGCTATGTGCAGCCTGCCGCCCGTCGCCTCGGCCAGCATCAGGTCCCTGGCGACCACGATCTCCTCGGCTATACGGGGTATCCCCTTCACCCCGAGCTTTTCGGCCACGCCCTCGTTGACGATCCCCCCGGCCGATATCTCCGGATCCTCGGGGTGATCCGATATCAGAAAGCCCAGCTCGGAGCTGAGCCTCAGGGCTTCCATCATCGCCCCGGAGCTTAAAACCGCGCTTCCGT
>QNBQ01000087.1 GCA_003645735.1 Candidatus Poribacteria bacterium | reverse complement strand
CTTTATGAGCGACTCCCAGGCGGTCGTGGAGCGGTGGGTGAACATGATGACGGCGATGCCGTCCGGTTTGAGCACACGGTGGATCTCGCGGAGCGCCTCGCCCATGAGCCGCTCGTAGTGCCTCCTTGCGATCGCCTCGCCCTCCCTACCCCCGCCGAACCGCGCGGGGTTGACGACGATTTCCTCATCCTTAGGTGTTAACTCCCACTGGAAGGCTTCGGGATAAAGGTCGCCAACCGTCCGCTTGAGCCAGACATAGAAGAAGTCCGAAAGGTCAGCGTAGGGGACGTTGTCGTAGTAGGGGGGATCAATGATTACAGCATCAAAGAAGGCATTAGTAAACGGAACGTTAACAGTAGAATCCAAGACAGAAGTTCCTATTTGTTGACTTTCCCCTTCTCGTTTAAGAAAGTCCTTTAACCATCCAACAGCGCTCTTCCAACTCCCGATTGAACCGCTTAGGGGGTTAGATTCTGCATAGTCCCAAGCCATCTTAAGAGCATGTGTGGCAAAAGTCTGATAGAAAACTTCTTTCTGGGAATCCCAAAAGCAAAGTGATGAACCGCGGTTTGCCACAAAATCCACCGCAAACGCCAAATATGTCCCCACCGCCTTGGCGTATTCCTCATCGGTTTCCTGAGCGATGTGTTTTATAGCCTCCCTAACCCATCTCCCGAAGGTCACAAGCGCTAGCAACTGACGGGGGTTGGAAAGAGAACACCAAGAATTATGACCATATAGAATGACCCAAACACTTCTCGTATCTTGAGTTTCGATCGGCTCCTCCGGCACCAAGGGGAGATCGTTTGGCCAGGGGCTGGGCTGCTTTTTGAGCTCCTCAAGCCGCTCCCTTGCCCTCTCAAATGCTTCCAGATCCTCAGGCCGGGCGATGTGGTAATTGCGCCCCATACCCCTTCCCCGGGTGGTCACCAGGGCGATGAGCCTGTGCCCCATCCTCCCTTCCTTTGCTTCTTGACGGACATATTCGGCACGGGCTGCGCTACCGCAGATGAGACACCTCGCGTTAGCACGGCTCACCGTCCCCTGCGATGGGTTAAACCCCTTCGCCATCGCCTCCCTCAACGATTCCCCCGAGAGCACCCGAAACTCTACCCGCCTTCCCTCTACGTCCACCACCGGGAAAAGGGCAACCTTCTTGTTCGGTTTCCTGGCGAGCCAGAACTGGCGGAAAAGCGGAATCTCAGCGCCGCAGGCGGGGTTAGGACATCTTATCGTCCTGCTCCAGATATAGGCGACGACGGTCTCCCCGTTCGGCCCGGGCGGATAGAACTCCTCCAGCTCCTCCCTCGCCCGCTCCAGCACCCATTCGCCCCACCTCCGCACATCCTCCGCTAGCTTCCGCCCATACCTTTGGGGATACTCGATCGTCGCCTTCAGGATGAGATAGGCGACGGGGTTGTATTCCACGGCGTGGGCTTCGCATCCCAGCCGAAGCGCTTCAAGCGGGATGGAACCTCCTCCCGCGAATGAGTCCAGAACTTTAGGCGGCCCATCCGGGTAATGTTTTCGAATCATCGCCCTCGCCTGCTCCAAGAGGTGTCTCCCAACCGGGTCCCCATCGTGCACCTCCCATTTGCACAAATTGGCGACGAACTTCTGGAAGCCCTCTTCATCCATATCGTCGGCGTCCACCAAGCTTGCGAAGACCGCCGCCCGACACACTGTAAGCGGTCGACGAGCCCACCAGACGTGCAATGTGGAGATATGCCCGTGCCTTATAGCCTTCTCTCGAGCAGCTTCAGCGGAAAGTTCCTTTAGCGGCAGGGTATGTTCGATAAGCCGTTTCCCCATTTAAACCTCCTTTATGACCCGATTTTGACCCGATCTTGACCCAATTGACCCAATTCGTAAAAAGTAGCAGGCCCCTTTCCCTTTCTGACCAACACCGCTTTACGGGTCAAGTCCGCAAGTTCTCTTTTTGCCGTTGCTGCGCTAACCTGGCAGATACGTTGATACTCGGCATTCGTAATCCTCCCTTTCTCTTTTACATGGAGCACGGCTTTGATCTGTCGTTCGTTAAGCCCCAACGAGCGTAGGTAATCCTCGGTCAAGACGTCCTTTCGGAAGGTAAGCCAGAAGGCGCCCTGGGCTTCCTCAAACTCTGGTTCGGGAAGCCCTGCCTTAGCGCATTCGTCCAGCATCTTTTGAATCCCTGTGCCCCATCGTTCGATCCATCCGATGTAATAGAACATCTCGGCGATCAAACGGTTACGTAGGGCGGAGCGGTGAGGGCGCTTTAGATCCTCAATCGTGAGCGGGGGAAGCAAGGTGCCGGGGTTCAGAATGACGATGCGGTCGTCATACCAGCGGATCTGAATGTGCCCCGAATCCAAGTAATCCCGGTGGACGACGGCGTTGATGATCGCCTCTCGCAAGGCTTCCAAGGGATACTCCCAGATGACTTCGCGGGCGGGTTCCCCTGTGAATTCAAACCGAGTTTGCAGGCGTTCCCGGAAGTAACGCATGATCTCCTCCACTTGGTCGAAAAGCGTGCCATAGATCTCACGGTCATCCACGATGAGGGTGGACGAGCGGAACCGTCCGATTTTGATGACGGCGTTCAGGTAGAATCTATGCGGATCTCTTCCAAAAAGCAACACCGCAGCGCGGGTGAGAGCGCCATCTTCTGTGAGTAAACCGAGTTTTTGCAGCACGGTGCGATCGTCCTCATCTTCAGGAATGGGACGACGTCCCTTCTGCTGACACAACCTCCGAAAACGCCGGATCTGCTGTGGATCCAAGTCCTCCCACCGAGCACGTCGTTCCGGCAGAGCGTCCCAGGTCTGCCCGGTTCGCTCCAAAACCCAACGTGTTTCCTCCTCTTCCGTCGCCTGACGATCACTGCTTCCCGAGCGCACATAGGCCCGCCCGCGATAGCGCACGGGTTTATCGGAGCTTTCATCCACTGAGATACGGACCACCGTTTTCCCTTCCAGCTCAACGGTTTCCAAGTGTGCGTGGATTCCCAGCTCCCGGTGGATCTGATTTGCCCAGTCACGTAAGCTCTCCTTGCCCACCAAAGCGCCGACAACCGTTCCATCATCGGCGATGCCGATCCAGATCTCCCCTCCCTTCGTGTTAGCGAAGGCGCAGAGGGTGCGCAACGTTTCTTTACCGAAGGAGCGACGGAACTCCACCGTCTCGCTCTCGCCTCGTTTTATGAGTTCCATAAGCCAGCGCTCGGTCAAATCCACGTTTTATTCCTCCCTCACGAAGAGGGATTCCTTCTCATGTCTTCCACCACATATTCTACCACACCTATAACTTCGCGGACGGTAAGCTTCTGTGCCGGGTTTTGAATGCAGCTCAGCTTCGGTTCGCTGGATGCGTTCTCCACCACGTAAAGCCAGTATTCATCGCCAAGACGCTGGGCCATCTGCCACTCGTGCGGAGTGAACCTGATCTCCCCCGTAGTGGCAAAGGCTTTAACCTCGATGTGGCGTATCTCATTCTTGCCCCGTGAGAGAATATCGTAGCCTAGAAACTCCTTGGAGACATCTACAGGCTCTCGCCCCTGCTCCCGCTCATAACGCATGACGACTTCCATCCCTATAGCTTCGATGCGGGAAGTCTCCCTCGACGGTGTAACAGCTTCCGGCTCACGACAGATCAGAACAACCGCCTCCAGTTGAGGTTCGAGCACCGTCAACGTTCGCTCCAGTTCCAGCGCCTCTAAGCGTTCCTTCCTCTCCCGGATGAGCCGCTTCAGGTTTTCCTCCTCCTGCAGGATTGCAAGCCTCATATCCTCACCCTTTTCCGCCCGGCGGTGATACTCGAAAAGCTTAGCGTTAGATTCAGCGATGAGGTGGTCAAAGGATTTTTCCAGCCATTCCCTCTTGATACGCGCCTCACGTTCCCGGCGCCCCTCGGCTTCCCTTTGTAAGCTTTCCATGAAAGCGATGATCCATCGGCGCACTTCGTCTTCGCTTTTTTCCAAGGCATCGAGGAGTTTCTCAGGAACGGGGACATTTTCAGGATAAGGTTTCGTCTCCCAAAGCATGCGCAAATCAACTTCTCGCACCTCGCTTGTTTCCGCATCCCACAGGAGGGCGAGCAAACGCTCCAAGACAGGGGATTGATGCCCGTCCTGTATACCCGCTCGGAAAACCCAGAGAATACCCTCGGTTTTGGGATGCATCAAAATCGTTTTAACAGGACGGGATTTGTTCAGGAAGTGGTCACATAGAGCATCCAAGACCGGATGACCAGGGGCGAAGAACTCCACGCCTGTGTCCCTCGCGATCTTACGTTCGAAGGCTATACGCATGCCCCTAGCGAAGGATTCATATGTGAGGTTGTGTTGACGTAGAAAGGTGCGGGGGAGGCGAATGCGAAAAATGCCTTGCTTTCTCGGATCAGGTTGACACTCGCCGCCGACAAGGGGGGCCACAAGCCTTGTGAACCGCTCCACATCCCAGGGGACAAGGCGCTTTTTCAACGAATCGCGGTCATCGGCAAGCACCGAGGAGAGGTCGATGTGATGTCCCGCGAGCGCGTTCTCCTCTAGCGCCCTGCGATACTCCTCCAGCCGCTTTTCCACATCTACGTCGATCAATCGCTCCAGCTCACTCGTGTCTTCGTGCAGAATGGCTTGCATAATGAGTTCTTCTAAGCGAACGCCTTCGAGGATATGCCCTATAACGTCATAGACGCTGTCACCGAGGCGGTGACGCATCAGCTCCAGCTTCTCAAGCAGCCTCTCTAGAACGCGTCCCTCCCGTGTCTCGGGGTAAAGCATATTGAAGACGAAGCAATCCCGCTTCTGCCCATATCGATGGATACGCCCCATTCGCTGCTCCAGCCTATTTGGATTCCAGGGGAGGTCGAAATTAACCATTAGCCTACAGAACTGCAAATTGATGCCCTCTCCTGCAGCGTCAGTACCTATCAAGACTTGCACTTGATCCCGGAAGTAGCGCTCCTGTTCTATGCGCGCTTGGAGATTCATCCCGCCGTGGATAACCGCTACAGGGAAACCCCATTCCCTTTCAAATTTGCGCTGAAGGGCCAAGAGGGTGTCCTTAAATTCGGTGAAAACGACCAACTTCTCCTCGGGGTGCCTGCGTAGCCACTTCTCAACAACGCTTCGTAACTCATTTACCTTGGCTTCCTCACCAGCTTTTTCCGCTTCTAAGGCGAGCTTGATAAGTTCATCTAGCTCCTCGATCTCCTCTTTCAGCTCCTCCGGTGTTTGGGCCGCGGTCATGCCCTCAAGCCGCTCCTGAAAGCTTTCCCAATCCGCCGAGGTTTGCTCAGCTAAATCCTGCAAAGCCTCATCATCTAACATTGGCAAGGCTTCCTGTTCATCTAGTCGTCGCTCCCACTCTTGAAGAAGTCTTTGGAGCTTCGCTCGTCGCCGGCGTAGTGATTCCCTTACGGCGAAAAGACTCGAGGAAAGTCGTCTCTGAAGGACGGTCAGAGCTAAAGCGACGTTTCTACTTCTGCGATCAGTTCTCCCTGAAACTACCCGATACCATTTGCGGACGTAGGCGGTGACTGCGTCATATAGCCGTCTCTCAGCTTGGGTTAGAGAAATAGGAAGGGTTTTAACCTCGCGTTTTTTGAAAAGCGGTTTCCCTCTAAGATCTGTCACCTGCTCCTTAGAACGTCTCAAGACGAAAGGCAATCCTCCCTTCTCCCTGCTGGCTTGCTTTAAATCCTGAGAGCGGGCGAAAAGTCGAGGTTGAAGCAGCTCAAGCAGGAGGAAGTAAGCCTCATCATCTCCTTTATGAGGAGTAGCGGTCAAAAGCAGGAGGTGAACACATCGGCTCGCCAGCGCTTCTCCCAGCTGATACCGCTTGGTCTTATATATCTTGTTTCCACGCCGGGTCGCGGAGAATTTATGGGCTTCATCTACGATGATCATATCCCACCACCGCTGGCTCAAAATATCACGAACCCATTCCTGACGGGCAAAATCCATGGAAGTGATGATCTGCGGATTGCGGGAGAAAAAGTCATCAGCAATCAGGTTTCGCAAAACGTTCCTGTTGAGAAGTGTAAAATCTTCCCGAAACCACTCCCTCATCTCCCTCAGCCATTGATCCTGCAAGTGCGCCGGAACAATGATCAGCACTGTGTGAACAAGGCTCCGAGCCTTTAGCTCTTTCAACACCAACCCTGCCATGATGGTCTTGCCCAATCCGGGATCGTCGGCTAGAAGAAATCGAACACGGGGCTGTGGAAGGATGTATTTGTAGACAGCTTCTACCTGGTGAGGCAATAAATCTACCTGTGTGACGCTCACAGCATAATGGGGGTCAAAGGCATAAGCGAGCTTCATCCTCAATGCATCGGCAAACGCGAGACACTGCTCACGCGGCAAAAGACCTTCGCCTAATTTGAAGACCTCCTTCAAGGAGGGAAGCACCTGAATGCGTTCTTTTAACTCCTCAGGTGTAAGGACTAGAGTCCTCGCTTGTCTCGACCTTTCCAATATCAAGCCCACTACAAACCGCCCCGCCTGCTCTTCAACCCGGTAAACCTCAGCGATCTCATTTTCAGGCATCAAACGAATGCGTTGACCGACTTGTGGAACATTGTTCATCTCATTTGCCCTCCACAGGAGGGTTCATGAGCTATAGAAATGATATCCCACCTTCCGAGGAAAGACAACACCCGATTCCCAAACTAATATTCCACCAACCCTCTTTTCCTTGACAGCTTTTCGGATGCCATGCATAATCGATCACGGCTTCTTCGATCTAAGTATCTGGACAAAACTATCTGGAGGAGGTATACTAAAGGGAAGCTCAAGAAGTGAGGTTAGAATATGAGCCTTATCCACCTGAAGGAAGAAGAGAGAGAAGAGCTGAGAAAGATCCTGAGACAGACCCGTGATGTGAGGGTCTATCGAAG
>QNBQ01000086.1 GCA_003645735.1 Candidatus Poribacteria bacterium | reverse complement strand
CCCCATCACCGCCCCCTCATCTCCTTGAGCCGTTTCATGCATTCGTTAAGCTCGCTGAAATACTTGTGAAGCTTGAGGTATTCCTCGTAGATCTGTGAGTAGATCCTGTGGTTTTCGGGATCAGGCTTGTAGCTTTGCTCCCTGACCCCCGCCATCTTCGAGGCGGCCTCCCTCACGTCGTCGTATCCGCCGTTTTCCTTCCCGGCCGCCAGCGCCCCGAGGATAGCCGCCCCCAGCGCCGAGGCGTTTTCCGTCCGAGCGACCTTGATCTCCATGCCGGTCACATCCGCGTAGATGCGCATCAACAGGTCGTTTTTCGTCAACCCGCCGCAGGCGAAAAGCTCTTCAACGGGGACGCCCGCCGATCTGAACGAGTCGATGATCATCCTCGTCCCGAAAGCCGTCGCCTCGATCAAAGCCCTGTAGATCTCCTCCGGCTTGGTGTTGAGGGTCATCCCCAGTATCAGCCCGCTGAGATCGGCGTCCTCCAGGAACCTGCACCCGTTCCACCAATCAAGCGCCAGCAGGCCGCTTTGGCCGGGGCGGAGCTTAGAGGCCTTCTCGGCCAGCAGGGTGTGGAGATCCACGCCTCGCCTTTCGGCCTCCTCTTTGTATTCGGCGGGGACGCAGTTTTCGACGAACCAGGCGAAGATATCGCCTACGGCGGCCTGTCCCGCCTCGTGCCCGTAATACCCCTCTATGATCCCATCCCTCACCACCCCGCGCACCCCTTCGACCTTCACCTCCTCCTCGGTCATCATCATGTGACAGGTCGATGTTCCCATGACCATGACCATCTTGTAAGGCTCGACCACCGACGAGCCGGGAACCCCGGCGTGGGCGTCTATCATGCAGACGGCGACGGGCGTCCCCGGCCTGAGGCCCGTCAGCTCGGCCATCCGCTCCGTCAGGCCTCCTGCCCGCCTGCCCGGCGGCAGGACGGGGGCGTCCATCTTCTCCTCCACGACGTTCTCCAGCATCGGGTGAACGGCCCTCAAAAACTCCTTCGAGGGATATCCCTCGACCGGATCCCACATCGCCTTGTATCCCGCGTTGCAGGCGCTCCTGACCTCGTTGCCGGTCAGCATCCACACCACCCAATCGCCCGCCTCCAGAATTCTCTCAGCTGCCTCGTAGACCTCGGGGGAGTCGTGGATGATCTCAAGCACCTTCGGGAAGAACCACTCAGACGAGATCCGGCTGTAGCGGCGCATGAACCTCTCGCCCCGTTCCTCGGCCACCCGGTTTATGATGTCCGCCTCGGGCTGGGAGGCGTGGTGTTTCCAAAGCTTGACCCACGCGTGCGGCTCGCTCCTGAACCGGTCGAGCTTACAGAGCGGCGTCCCGTCCCTTAGGGTGGGGAGGATCGTGCAGGAGGTGAAATCGACGCCCACCCCGATCACCTCATCGGGCCTCACCCCCGACTCCCTCAGCACCGCCGGTATGACGGCTTTCAACGTCTCGATGTAATCGTCCGGATCCTGCAGCGCCGATTCCCTCTTAAGCTTCGTTTTCCCGTCGGGGAGGACCTCATCGATGACGCCGTTTTTGTATTTGTAGACGGCGGTGGCGACCTCCTCGCCGGTTTCCACGTCGACGAGGATCGCCCTGCCCGATTCGGTTCCGAAGTCCAGGCCGATCGAATACTTGCCCATTCCAATCCTCCCTCAGAAGAGCTTCAAAAGCAGGGACTTCAGCTTTCCCCAGATCCAGGCGGCCCTCCCCTTGGGGCCGGCGCCGGAGGGCCGCTCCAAAAGCTCCCAGAGCCTGACCGGATCGACCCTTCCCGTGTGAAGCTCACCCTTGAAGGAAAACGATCCGTGCTCCATGTAGTGGAGCGCTACGTAGGGGATCTCCATCCGCTCCCCCCTGATCGGGTTCACCACCTCTATGAACCCCATGTTCACAAGCTCGCCGCAGGCGGAGCACCTCTCCAACCCCCTCATCGCGCGGTCGATCTTATAGGGCCGATCATCGCTCGGGGATGTGGGGAGGGAGGCGATCAACTTCAGAAGCTCGCGGGCCAGCTCCTCCCCGTCGCTCAACCCGTCCCCGTCCGTGTCCGGGTTCTTAGGGTCGAGCTTGAAGAAGGGCTCCTCCGAGTCCTTAAGGCCGTCCCCGTCCACATCCCCCTGAACCGGCAAGCGGTGCGGGTCGGGGATAGGGACGGGGTTGGCGAGGAGCGGCGCGGAGGAGGCCGCCAGGATGAAGGCGGCGGCGAGCGGGGCGGAGAGCCTCGGGAGGATCGCCGACCTGAGCCTCAGCTTGAGGTATTCCAACCTGGCGCGTCGGCGCGCCCTCCGGTAAAGCGGGATGAGCTTCGGCGTCTCGGAGCAGCTCGGACAGGCCCAGTGGAAGAGGATCCTCTGATCCCGCTTCTTGAGACCGTTGGGCGCGTAGCCCCGCTTGATGAACGACTCGACGCAACACCTGGGGTAGCCGAAAAGCTCACCCTCCAGCCTGATGGCCTCCGGCGACCGGGTGAGCGGCTTCCCCTCGAAGGCCTCCTCGTATCTGCGTATAAGCGCGTCGTCGAGGCTGAAGATGAGCTCCCTGACGGGTCTGCCGGAGAGGGTTAGCCGTTCGATCGGCCTGTATTTGAGGCCCAGCTCCCCCAACAGCCGGATCTCCCCCTCCGAAACCATCCCCTCGTATCTGCTGAGGGGCTTGATCCCCTCGGCGGTCAAGACCGCCAGGTAGACGAATTCGAAATCGGGCTTCCAAACCCTCATGCCTTTATCCCCAGTTCTTTTATGAGCCTCGAGAGGTAGGTCCTCTGGATCTTCAATATCTCGGCGGCCTTCGTCCTGTTGCCGCCCGTCTCATGTAACACCCTGGTTATATGCCGTTTCTTGAACTCCCTGACCGCCTCCTCAAGCGACATGAGCTTTATCTCCGGCTCGACCCCCCTCAGGTTGAACGGCAGATCCTCGGGCGTGATGATATCCCCCTTGGCCAGCACCACGGCGTGCTCTATGGCGTTTTCAAGCTCCCTGACGTTCCCCGGCCAGTGGTAGCTCATCAGGATGTCCATCGTCTCCGGCGCGAACCCCTTGATCTTCTTCTTCGTCTCCAGGCAGTATTTCCTGAGGAAATGCTCGGCGAGGATCGGTATGTCTTCAGGCCTCTCCCTAAGCGGCGGTATGAAGATCGTTATGACGTTCAGCCTGTAGTAGAGATCCTCCCTGAACTTACCCTCGGCCATCAGCTTTTCGAGGTTCTGGTTGGTGGCCGCTATGACCCTCACGTCCACCTTGATCGTCTTGGTCCCCCCCACCCTTTCGAACTGCTTGTCCTGCAACACCCTGAGGAGCTTGACCTGCAGGGCGGGGGGCATATCGCCTATCTCGTCGAGGAAGATCGTCCCGCCGTCGGCCAGCTCGAACCTGCCCAGCTTCCTGGCTATCGCGCCGGTGAAGGCCCCCTTTTCGTGACCGAAAAGCTCGCTTTCCAGCAGCGTCTCCGGCAGCGCCCCGCAGTTGACCGGTATGAACGGCCCGTCCCTCCTGGGGCTGGCCTGGTGGATCGCCCTGGCTATGAGCTCCTTCCCCGTGCCGCTCTCGCCCCTGATCAGCACGGTCGAGTTGACAGATGCGACCCGCTTGGTGATCTCTATCACCTCGGCCATCTTCTCGCTTCTGTAGATGATGTCGCCGAAGGTGGGGTTCTTGCCCAGCTCGCTCCGCAGCTCCCTGTTCTCCCTCTGAAGCATCGCGTAAAGCTTAGCGTTCTCGATCGCTATGCCGGTCAGGTTTGCGAATATCGACAGGTGATAGGCGTCCTTCTCGGTGAAGGGTCTGTCCTGGCTCTTGTTTATAACCTCGATCGCCCCGACCACCTTCCCCTTTGAGAACATCGGCACGCATAGGATCTGCCTGCCCTCATAATCCAGCATCTCGGCTATGTCCCTGGCGTGGACCGGCTCGGATCGGGCATCCGAGGTCACAAACGGCTTGCCCGTCTTGACCACCCATCCCACTATCCCCTTCCCCGGCTTCAGCCTCAGCCTCCTGACCTCCTTCTCTCTGACGCCGGTGGCGCTGGCCACGTAAAGCTCGCCCGTCTCATCGTCAACGAGCCAGATCGAGCTGGCCTCAGCCTCCACCACGTCCGCCGCCTTCCTGAGGGCGTGATCGAGTATCTCCTCCAGGTCAAGCGTGGAGTTTATCGTCTGGCTTATCTCCAGAAGCGTCATGAGTTCGTCGTTGGTAAGCATCCCGCCCAACCCGATCACCCCGCGTATACATCTTTTCAACCGGGTGCGTATATTGTATCACACGTCGCGGATCGAAAACAACTCGACTTGACTCGACATCGCCCGGTTGATATCATTTGACCTGTGACCCGCCTGGGAGGGGATGGGATGAGGAGCTTCAGGGAGATGCTGGGGAAGAGGTGGAAATGCGAGCACTGCTCGCAGGAGCATTTCATACCGACGGAGTGGATCTTGGACGGGGAGGGCGCTTTGGAGAGGCTCCCCGATAAGCTGAAGGAGATGGGTTGGGAGAGAGTTTTGATCGTAGCCGACGGGACGACGTGGGAGGTTGCTGGAGGGAGGGTCTTCGACCTTCTGAAGGGCACCGTCGACCGGGTCGATCGGATCGTCCTCCCCTCCCCGCCGGAGGCGTCCGAGGAGCTGGGGAGGGAGGTTCTGGGGGCGATCGGATCGGATACATCGGGCCTCGTCGCCGTCGGAAGCGGGACGGTCAACGATTTGACCAAATGGGCGGCCCAACGAGGGGGCCTCCCCTACCTGGTCGTCCCCACCGCCGCCAGCATGAACGGATACACCTCGTCGATAGCCGCTCTGATCGTCAAGGGGGTCAAGAGGACCATCCCATCCGCCCCGCCGATAGGGGTGTGCGCCGAGCCGGAGGTGGTCTCCTCCGCGCCTCAGAGGATGACCGCCTCGGGATACGCCGACCTCCAGTCAAAATCGGTCGCCGACATCGATTGGCACATCTCCCACCTGCTCTTCGGCCTCTACTACTGCCCCCTCCCCAGGATGGGCGTCTCATCCGCCGAGGGGAAGCTGAGGGGCGCGGAGGGGAGGCTCAGGCGGAATGAGCCGGGGGCGGTGATGGCGCTGCTTGAGGCGCTGCTCGAGTCGGGCATGGGCATGACGGTGGCCGGAAGCTCCAGCCCCGCCTCGGGCGGCGAACACCTCATCTCCCACTGGCTGGACATGAACGCCGAAAGGGCCGGCAGAAAACCGGCGATGCATGGGGAGCAGGTGGGACTTGGGACGATCATCTCGGCGAAGATCTACGAGCTTCTCCTCCAAAGCGACCCCTCCTCCTGGCAGTCTGACCCGTCCGATCTCACCCCGCCCGAGCGGAGAAGAGGGGAGTTTAGGAGGAGATACGGCCCCGATGCGGAGGAGGTGATGGAGCAGTTCAAGGCTAAATGGGTGGACGAAGGGGGGAGGAAAGAGCTGCTCAAGAGGATGGCGGAGATGTGGGACGAGATGAGGCGGGTCATCTCGGAGTCGCTCATCCCCGCCGCCCAGCTTAAGGAGAAGCTCGGCTCGGTCGGGGCGCCGACGAGGATAAGCCAGATAGGGGTCGATGAGGAGGAGTTCAGGGAGGCGATCCTGCACGCCAGGGAGATAAGGAACAGGTGGACGTCGCTGGATCTGGCATACCTGGTGGGGATACTTCCCGATAGGGTCGACGAGCTTTTGGGAGAGGTGATCTGATGTGAGGAGGTTCGATCCCAGGGAGGTCAAGAGGGTCGTGGTGAAGGTCGGCACGAGCTCGCTGATAAAGAGCGAAAAGCTTGAGCTGGATCTGGACAGGATCGACGCGCTTGTGGACGATCTGGCCTCCGTCAGGGGGATGGGGGTTCAGCCCATCCTGGTCACCTCGGGGGCAATAGGGACGGGGGCCGGGAAGCTTGGGTTGAAAAGCCGCCCAAAGGACATACCGACCCAGCAGGCCGCCGCCGCGGTGGGCCAAACGCTGCTCATGCACGCCTACGCGAGAAGCTTCGACAGATACGGCATACCGGTGGGGCAGATGCTGCTCACCCGCGACGATTTCAGCGATAGAAGGCGATACGTCAACATCTCACACACCCTCAATTCCCTCCTCAGGTGCGGGGCCGTGCCCATAATAAACGAAAACGACACGGTGGCGGTCGAGGAGATAAAGGTGGGGGACAACGACATGCTCTCGGCCTACACAGCGCTGCTGGCCGACGCGGAGCTGCTGGTGATACTTTCGGACACCGACGGGCTTTACACGGCCGACCCCAGGAGGAACCCGGAGGCCCGGCTCATAGAGGTGGTCGAGGAGATAACCGATGAGCTGAGGGGATACGCCGGGGGAGCGGGGCCGGTCGGGACGGGCGGGATGGACACGAAGCTGGCCGCCGCGGAGATCGTGACCGGCGCGGGCGGCTACATGATCATAGCCAACGGGGCGGAGAGGATGGTCGTGACCAGGATACTTCGGGGGGAGAGGATCGGGACGCTCTTCCTGCCCAGGAGGAAGAGGCTCTCCGGGAGGAAGAGATGGATCGCCTACTCACCGAGGCGGAAGGGGTTCATCAGGGTGGACAAGGGCGCCTACGAGGCGCTGGTGAAAAGGGGTGCGAGCCTGCTCGCCTCGGGGATAATAGGCGTGGAGGGGGAGTTCAAGTTCGGCGACACGGTCGGGGTTCTGGACGAGGAGGGGAGGGAGTTCGCCAGGGGGCTGGTCAACTACTCCTCCGACGAGATAAGAAAGATCATGGGGCTGAAAACCTCCGAGATCGAAAGCGTCCTCGGCTACAGATACTACGACGAGGTGATCCACAGGGACAACCTCGTGATACTGGAGCGGTGAAACGGCTCCGACCGATATGGTATAATTAAACGACCCTTTCGAAGGGAGTGGTTCGATGCGGCGCGCGCCGAT
>QNBQ01000085.1 GCA_003645735.1 Candidatus Poribacteria bacterium | reverse complement strand
GGCTGCTCTGACGTCGATCGGATGGGGGAAGGTCAGCGATAGCAAATTGGGGATACACCTGATCGGCAGATACACCCCCGGCGCCCGTAAGATAGTGGCCGCCGGGCCGAGGGTCATCAGGGAAGCAGATCCGGTCGAGGCGGCGAGGGATTACTGGCTCAGGGGGCTGAGGCCCGCCTTGGGGAGGCTTTCGGAGCGGGACAGGAAGCCCATAGATTACCTGGAGGGGCCGAACGAGTGCGAGGCGTATCCGGCCTGGGAGTCGGTCGAGACGGCCAGGTGGTTCGCCCGGTTCTGGGTCGAGCTGGCGAGGATCATGAGCCGGAACGGCTTCAAGCCGTGCGTCGGCAGCATACCGGTCGGCAACCCGCCGGGGACGGTCGGGGAGATCGAGGCGAAGCTGGAGGCCTTCCTGCCGGCGCTCCGGGAGGCCGAAAAGCTGAGAGGTGCCTGGAGTTACCACGCCTACTCGCTCGAATACTCGACCGACCCTTCGAAGGAGAGGTGGACCTCGCTCAGATACAGGATCTTCTACGAATACCTGAGGCGGAAGCATCCCGAGCTGGCCGACCTGCCGATGATCCTCACTGAGGGATCGACAGGCGGGGCGATCCCGAAAGGGACGGCTGGAGGGCGAGGGGGGATGAGGCGAGGTTCGAGAGGTGGTTGATCTGGTTCGACCGGGAGCTCAGAAAGGACGATTACGTGCTGGGCTGCACGCTCTTTCAGATAGGCGATCCGGCCGGGTGGAGGTCGTTCGACTTGGAGCCGATAGCCGATTGGCTCGCCGCCTACCTCAAAGGCGTGGCGCATGCCCTTGACCTCGGCCCCGCCTCCCGTTAAAATAGGAGCCGGTCGAAACCTAAATCCCTATTTGGAATCCGAAAGGAGAGGGAGATGAGCGCCATTGAAAAGCTGAGGGTAGGGGTCATAGGGCCCGGAGGAGCCGGAAGGGGAAGGACGAGGGAGTTCGCCAGGCGGCCAGATGTGGAGGTCGTCGCGGCTGCCGACGTCAGGGAGGAGGCGATCGACCAGCTTGAGGCGCTGCTCGCCGAGCAGGTGCCGGGGTTCAAGCCCGGCTCCATCAAACGATACGTCGGGGAATACGAGTTCATCGAGATGATAGAGAAAGAGGATCTGGACATCGTGGGCGTCTTCTCACCCCACTCGCTGCACGACATCCACGCCAAATACGCGCTGAGGAGGGATCTGCACGTGCTGATAGAGAAGCCGATGGCCAACGCTGTGGGGGACGCGAT
This sequence comes from Candidatus Poribacteria bacterium, assembly GCA_003645735.1. Classification (GTDB taxonomy): domain Bacteria; phylum Poribacteria; class WGA-4E; order B28-G17; family B28-G17; genus B28-G17. Next base: position 5,642 of record QNBQ01000085.1, on the reverse strand, counting down.
CCTGATGGCCCTGCTGGCCGAGGGGCGCGACAGACACCTGGTCATCCACTACCAGCGCCACTACCACCCCCTCTACGTGACGGCCCGGAAGGCCTACAGGGAGGGGTTGATCGGGGAGCTCGTGGGGTTCGACGTCTACCTGGCCCAGAGGTGGTTCGGCAAGGGGTGGAGGGGCGACCCCAAGTTTTCGGGCGGAGGTCAGCCGAACGATTCCGGAAGCCACATCCAGGACATCTTCCTCTGGATAACCGGCCTGCTGCCCAAAAAGGTCAGCGGGACGACCAGCAGGATCTTCGAGATGGACGACGGGACGAAGGTCGAAAGGCCGGTCGAGATAGACGCCAGGGCCGAGGTCGAGATGGAAAACGGCGCGACCGGCAGGATAACCATCCTCGGCAACACGAAGGAGAGGTTCACCGAGTGGGTTGTGCTGGAGGGAACGGAGGGGACGCTTGAGATCAAGGAGGGGAAGCTGACCTTCAGGCCAAAGAAGGGTGAGCCGAAGGAGATACCGCCCGAGAGGCCCGAAGGCTACCCGATGAGCAACATCGACAACCTGATCGGCCTGATAACCGGCAAATACGGGACCAACTACACCTCGGCGATAAACGGGGTGAGAACCGCCTGGCTGACCAACGCCATCCTGGAGGCGGGCAGAACCGGGAGACCCGTTGATTGCGGCGAGCTGCTCAGGAGGGAGGGCTTTTCGGAGGAGTTCGTCCGGGGGATGATCGACAGGTGGGAGGCCAGGGGATGGCTGTGAGGTCGATCGCCTTGCTTTCGGGAGGGCTGGACTCGACCGTCAGCTTCAGATGGGCCTACCTCAACACCGAGCTTGTCCTGGCCCTGACCTTCGATTACGGCCAGAGATCGGCCCGTCGGGAGGTGGAGGCGGCGGAGCGGATCTGCCGCCTCCACGACGTCCCCCACAGGGTCATCAAATTGGACTGGCTCGCCGAGATAACGAAGACCGCCCTGGTGAGGGAGGATCAAGGCCTTCCCGAGCTGGGGGAGGATCGGCTGGACGACGAGGAGGCGGCCTCCCGATCGGCCAGGGCGGTCTGGGTTCCCAATAGGAACGGCCTCTTCATCAACACGGCCGCCTCCTTCGCCGAGTCGATGGGGTGTCAGCTTATCGTCGTCGGGTTCAACGCCGAGGAGGGTAGAACCTTCCCCGACAACTCCCCGGATTTTATCGAGGCGATCAACAGATCGCTCTCATTTTCCACCCTCTCCGGCGTGAGGGTCGTAAGCCCCACCCAGAACCTCACGAAGCCCGAGATAGTCAGGATGGGGATCGAGCTGGGCGCGCCGCTGGAGCTGATATGGAGCTGTTACGAGGGAGGGGAGGAACACTGCTGGAGGTGTGAGTCCTGTCTCAGATTGAAACGCGCTTTGAAGGAGGCAGGTCGGTGGGAGTGGTTCATCCGGAGGAGGGAGTAAACCGCCCGTCGGCTCGATCGTTTCAAAATTTCGAGCACTTCCCTCCTGAGGGTTGGGCCTATGATAGAGGTCGAAAACGTAACGAAGAGGTTCGGGACGGTCGTCGCGGTGGACAACGTCTCGTTTACGGTCAAGAAGGGGGAGATACTCGGCTTTCTGGGGCCTAACGGGGCGGGCAAGACGACCACGATGCGCATGATAACCGGCTACATCTTCCCCGACAGCGGCACCGTCAGGGTCGCCGGATACGACATCTTCGAAAACCCGATCGAGATCAGAAAACACATCGGATACCTGCCCGAGGACAACCCGCTTTACACCGATATAAGCGTGATGGACTACCTGGAGTTCCTCGCCCAGGTGAGGGACATCCCGAAGGAGAAGCGGAGGGCGAGGATAGACGAGGTGGTCGATATCTGCGGGCTGGGGGACGTGCTTTACAGGGACATCGGGGAGCTGTCGAGGGGATACAGGCAGAGGGTGGGCCTGGCGGGCTGCATGATACACGACCCCGAGATATTGATCCTGGACGAGCCGACCTCGGGGCTGGATCCGAACCAGGTGGTCGGGATAAGGGAGCTGATAAAGGAGCTGGGGAGGGAGAAGACAGTCATCATAAGCACGCATATCCTGCCGGAGGTATCGGCCACCTGCAACAGGGTGATCATCATAAACAAGGGGAAGCTCGTGGCGGACGGATCGCCCGAGGAGCTTTCGAACATGATGAGCGGTCGGGCGAGCGTGGTGATCGGGGTCAGGGCGCCTAAAGAGGAGGTCGAAAACAGGCTGAGGGAGGCGCCGTTCGTGGAGAGCTTCGCCGAAACCCCTTCCGGCGAGGAGGGCGTGCTCAGGTATAGGATAACCCCCTCCGACGGCGCCAAAGCGACCGAGGAGCTTTTCAAGCTGGCGGTTCAGAACGGATGGGTTTTGACCGAGCTTTACAGGGAGAGGGTCTCCCTTGAGGAGGTGTTCAGACAGCTCACCACCTCGGAAGAGGGATGAGCGATGAGGAACGTCCTGGCCATCGTCAGGAAGGAGCTGAAGACCTATTTCAACTCGCCGATCGCTTACATCTTCATGATCGTCTTCTTGACGCTTTCGAGCTGGCTTTTCTTCAGGGGGTTTTTCCTGATAGGGCAGGCCGAGATGCGTCCGTTCTTCTCGCTCATGCCGTGGCTCTTCCTCTTCTTCATACCGGCGCTGACGATGAGGCTTTGGGCCGAGGAGAGGAAGCTGGGGACGGTCGAGATACTGATGACCCTGCCGGTGAAGGATTGGGAGCTTGTGATGGGCAAGTTCCTGGCGGGGTTCATATTGCTGTGCATCACGTTGCTCCTGACCTTCCCCCTGCCGGTTGCGGTCGCGGCGCTGGGCGATCCCGACCCCGGCCCGCTCATAGGGGGGTATCTTGGGACGGTGCTGATGGGGGCGGCCTACATGGCGATAGGGCTTTTCGCCTCCACCATCACCGAAAACCAGATAATCGCCTTCATCGTGGGGGTCGTGTTCTGCTTCGCGATGTTGATCGTGGGGGAGGAGATCGTCCTGTTCTCCGTCCCCGATTTCCTGGCGCCGCTCTTCAGATACCTCGGCCTGGGGGTGCACTTCTCCAGCATAGGGAGAGGGGTTCTGGACTCCAGGGACATCGTCTACTACCTGTCGGTCATAGGCTTCTTCCTCTACATGTGCGTCCACACGATCGAGGGACGGAGGTGGAGGTGAGGGATGAGGTATAAGAAGCTGAGGTTCGGCGGAAGATCCGCCAGCTTCATACTGGTCGTTCTGGGGATAATAGCCGTCGTCAACTTCATATCGGCCAGGCATTTCGGCAGGGTGGATCTGACCGAGTCGAAGGTCTTCTCGATCTCGGATTCGACGAAGGAGATACTCAGGGGGCTTGACGATGTCGTCAACGTCAACGTCTACATATCGAAGAAGCTCCCGCCCCATCTAATAGGGCTTAAGAGGCAGATCCAAGACATCCTGGACGAATACAAGGCCTACTCGGGCGGGAAGCTGAAGGTGAGGTTCATCGACCCGCAGGGCGACCCCAAGGAGGAGGAGAGGGCGAGGTTCCTGGGGATACCGCAGGTGCAGCTGCAGGTCATAGAGAAGGATCAGGCGCAGGTGATGAACGCCTATCTCGGGATAGCGGTGCTTTACGCCGATAAGAAGGAGGTCATCCCGGTCATAAGGGGCGTTGAGAACCTGGAGTATGACCTGACGGCTGCGATCCTGAAGGTGACCTCAGAGGAGGAGAGGGTGATAGGCTTCCTGTCCGGCCATAACGAGAGGGATCCGTTCGACGAGGAGGTCAACGGCTGCAGCCTGATAAGGGAGGAGCTCGAAAGGCAATACAGGGTCAGGAAGGTCGACACGACCAAGGGGGGGAAGATCCCGGAGGACATCGACACGTTGATAATCGCCGGGCCTGAAAAGCTGTCCGATTGGGACAAGTTCCAGATCGACCAGTTCATCATGCGCGGCGGCAGGGCGATATTCCTCATCGACCCGATAAAACTGGAGTTCGGCCTCTTCGCCACGCCGCTCGACACGGGGCTGGAGGATATGCTGAGGCATTACGGCGTGAAGCTGGGCAGGAACCTGGTGCTCGACAGGATAAACACCAACGCCTCATTCAGAACCGGCTTCATAACCTACTCCGTCCCTTACCCGTTCTGGGTCAAGGTGGTCAGATCGGGCCTTAACCGGGAGCATGTGGTCACCAGCGAGCTTGAGGACATAATACTGCCGTGGACGAGCACGGTCGATCTCGATCTGAAGGAGGGCTCCGATGTCAAGGGGGAGGTTCTGGCCAAATCATCCAAGTTCTCCTGGACGGTCACAAGCCCCTACAACCTCAGCCCCAACCAGAACTTCGCCCTCACCATCAAGGAGATGAAGCCGCATCCGCTGATCGTGGCGCTTTCGGGCAAGTTCAAGAGCTTCTTCGCTGACAAGCCCGTCCCGAAGCCCGAGGGTGAGGAGGGTGAGAAGAACGAGGGGAAAAAGAGCGAAAAGGAGCCTGAGGTGATAAAGGAGTGTCAGAAGGAGACGCAGATACTCGTCGTCGGCAACTCCCACTTCATAGCCAACAACTTCGTGTCGCAGTTCCCCGAGAACAGGGATTTCTTCCTCAACGCCGTCGATTGGATGACGTTGGGGGAGAAGCTGATAGGGATAAGGTCGAGGCAGGTGACGGACAGGCCGCTTAAGCGGATCTCCGAGGCCGGCAAGAACGCCGTCAAGTGGGGCTGCACCTTGGCCATCCCGATCTTGGTGGCGATCGGCGGCGTTTTGAGGTTTTGGTGGAGGAAGTTTTACCTCAGGGCGAGGTTGGCGAGATGAGGAGGAACCTGCTCATACTGATAGGGGTTTTGGTCGGGCTGATCGTCATCGCACTGATACTGGAGCGCCCCTTCGGGGGCGGGGAGAAGGAGGAGGTCAAACCGCTCTTCCCGGGCTTCGACCCTCAGGCCGTCGTCAAGGTGGAGATCAAGGACGCCGGGACGACCACGGTCCTCAAAAAGACGAAAGGCGGCTGGGCGGTCGAGACGGCCAGGAACTACCCGGCGGACGAGGAGGCGGTGAAGGAGATGTTCGATGAGGTGAAGGGGATGACGACCGAGGAGCTGATATCGCGCGATCCCTCGAAGCATTCCAGGTTCAGGGTGAACGAGGAAGGAGTGGAGGTGAAGATGTTCGGGGAGGGCGACAAGCTGCTGGCACACCTCTTCGTGGGGAAGACGGGGCCGGACTACATCAGCACCTACGTGCGCAGGGCCGACTCGAACGACGTCTACCTCATCCGCCGCACGCTCAGGCCCGTCTTCGCCAAGGGCAAAACGGGCTGGTGCGACAAGGAGATACTCTCGTTCGACGAGGACAGGGCGGTTCAGATAGAGATCGTCAACGAGGGGAAGAAGGTGGTGCTGAAAAAGGACGGGGAGTGGAAGATGGTCGAGCCGGAGGAGGCGAAGGTGAAGGCCGATGAGATTGACAGGATGTTGAGGGAGCTTTCCAAGCTGAAGGCGGACGACCTGGAGATAGAGAAGGAGCTGAAGGAGTGTGGGCTTGAAAAGCCGTCGGCCGAGGTCTCCGTCAAGCTGGACGACGGGACGGTCTACAGGATATTCTTCGGGGATGAAAGCGACGGCAAGAGATACCTGAGGGCGGAGGGGAAGGAGCAGATATTCATG
>QNBQ01000084.1 GCA_003645735.1 Candidatus Poribacteria bacterium | reverse complement strand
GGGGAGGAGGTAGAGGAGGCAGCGTATCCCATTGAGAGGGAGGGGAGGGTTAAAGGGAACTGGAGGAGAGGTCCACCTGTCGGAGAGGGGGTTGGCGTGCTCCTGTAGCGGTGAAGGTGATTGCAAAGCCCCCTTTTGAGGGGTGGCTCTCCTGCAGCATAAGGGGAAAAGGAATCGGAAGAAGATAGCTGAGATCAGGATAATCAGGACAATTTTTTAGGGTTTTCGTAGATCTATTGATTAGATCCCCCAATGAGGAGTATAATGAGATTACAAAAACAGTGCTCATAGGAGAATATTCAAATGCGATTTCTCACTTATTTTCTGATTTTGCTGTTATTGTTGACACTAAGCTGTAACAATGTAAGACATCAACCACGAGATGGTCCGGTATCCGATGTTTTGCGGAAAGCAGGAAGGATAATCTATGTCAGCAAAACAGGCAGCGATAAGGGGAATGGTTCTCGGTATTACCCATTAGCTTCGATACAAAAAGCGATCGATATAGCTGCGCCTGGAGATGTAGTGAGGGTAGGACCTGGGATATATACTGAGAATATCGTGCTCCGATCTCGTGTGAGTCTAGTTGGCTCAGGAGCTGATGTTACAATTCTAACCTCTGAGAGCGGCAGTATCCTAACGGCGAATAACGTGTTTGGAGTAACCATCGAAGGCTTCACGCTGGACGGAAAGGATTCCGCTCAATACGGCCTTTGGGCTCAATGTCAGCACATACAAAGCAGAAGCAAAAGCCATAGCCCAACGATGATAATATTCAGAAACAACGTGGTGAAAAATTTCCTCATCGATGGTATCCACGGCGAGTATGTCAATATAACCATCGAAGGCAGCACTATCACGAGCATTGTCGGAAGTGGAATTCGCCTATTTAGATCGTTTTCAAGCATCAGAAGCAACAAGATATCGTTCGCTAGGAGCGGTATATCGCTACAGGACGGCAGAAGTTCGATTCACAATAACACCATCGAGGATATTCATGCAAACGGCATTTTGTGTCATTTCTTAACCTCAGCTGTGATAAGGTTTAACAGGCTTACCAGAATAGGTGTAGACGGTATTAGGTGTGAGCATACATCGCCGGTTATCCGGGATAACTACATAACTGGAGCAGTGAATGGAATAGGTTGTTATGCTGAGGAAACAAGACCTTCATGCCCAAAGATCAGAGGGAACATTATCACGGGGAATAAGCGCGGTATATACATAGACAAAAATTCACGCCCAGATCTGGGGAGAGAGGATGATCCCGGCAACAATTCGATATTCAATAATGAAGAATTCGCTGTGTATAGCGAGTCTAAAAAAAACATACCAGCCATTGGAAACTGGTGGGGGACACCCACACCGGATCAGTCCCGCTTCCATGGGCGAATAAACTATGAAGGCAATCTCCCCTCAATGCCATGGCATCGAGTAAAGGAGGAAGACAAATGAAGGGTTATATTTTGCTCTTATCATTGGCGATTGCTTTAACTCCAGTGGGCTTCGCGCAGGTAAAATTCCTCATCAGCTCCGAGAATAGCCTCCTCGAGGAAGTTCGGTTTGTTGATCCGAGACTTGAAGCTGCAATACGGGAGGCGATCAAGAAATATGAAGGGCCTATAACCAGAGGTGACCTTGCCGGGCTGACAAAGCTTGAAGCATTTGACCGGGGCATAGAGAATCTAACCGGCGTTGAACACTGCGCAAATTTAGAAGTTCTCCTCCTGAACGGCAACAATATCAGCGACATAGCAGTGCTAAGTAAGCTGACGAATTTAAGGGAACTCTACCTGAGCGGTAACAATATAACTGATATATCACCGCTAAAGGAACTGGCGGATCTGAGAAAGCTCGACCTGCACGATAACAGTATAAGCGAGGTGACATCGTTGGGAGAGCTGACAAAGCTGGAATGGCTTAGATTGGACCACAATAACATAGATGATATAACACCGCTGAGGAGCCTGATGAACTTAAAAGCGCTCGACTTGAGTCACAACAATATCAGTGATATAACGCCGCTGGGAGAACTGGTGAATTTAAGGGTGCTCTGGCTCCGCTATAACAGCATTACTGATATAACACCATTGAGGAACCTCTCAGATTTGGAAGTGCTTGATCTGAGCCATAACAGCATAAACGACATAACTTCACTGGGTAATCTAGGAAATTTGAAGTGGCTTTACTTGGACAACAACAGCATAAACGACATCTCTCCGATTGAAAATTTGATGAAAATAGGAGGATGGTTTGAAGGATCCTGGGGTCAAGAGCGGGAGGGCATCTGGATTCAGCTTGGACTTTCCAACAACCAGATAAAGGATATAAAACCTCTGGTCAATAACCCGGGACTGGACCCAGGGGATGGTGTGGACTTGAGGGGAAACCCGCTCAGCGACAGAGCTTATCAGGAGGATATACCAAAGCTCAAAACAAGGGGAGTTTGGCTTCTTTATGATTTGAGGGAGTCTGGTGTTACATTTAGGGATCCAAATCTCGAATCTGCCATAAGAGGTGCTTTAGGGAAGCCAGAGGGCGTTATAACCGACTCAGATCTCAAAAAACTGATAACCCTCGACGCCTCCGGCAGAGGTATTCAGGATTTGACCGGCATTGAACGGTGCGTGAACCTAGAGGAGCTTTTCCTGTCGAGAAACCGAATATCCGATATCTCCCCTCTGGGTCAGCTGACGAAGCTGAAAAGGCTGTATCTCGATGAAAACGAGATAAGCGATATCAGCTCGCTGGAAAACCTCGTTAGCCTCCAGGTCCTGTTTCTGAACGACAACCGGATAAGGGATATCCACCCTCTGGCGAATTTGACAGATCTTGTGATCCTGAACCTCAACAACAATCAGATAGAAGATATAAGCCCTCTAGCCAACCTCAACAACTTGTTGAAGCTGTATCTAGAGAACAATCAGATAAGAGACATAGACGCGCTTGCAAACCTTGTCAACCTCCATTCCCTGGAACTATCCCATAACCACCGCATAATCAACATAACACCTCTTACCAATCTCTCAAAATTAGAGAGGTTGGGGCTGAGTCACACCTCGGTATCCAGCATTGCTCCTCTCAGCAATCTCACAGAACTGCGAAGCCTGGACCTAGTTGCTAATAGAGTAAGCGATCTAACGCCATTGTCTAATCTCCTACACCTGCGAGCAGTAAATTTGAGCCATAATCTTATCTGGGACATTAAGCCTTTAAGCTTCCTCTTCGATTTGGAATGGCTGAGCTTATCGGAGAACCTGGTGAGTGATATAACCCCGTTGGCGAATTTGAAAAACCTGAGCACCCTGCTTCTGAGCCAAAACCGTATTTCAGATATCTCTCCGCTGACCAATTTGCCAAAGCTGCAGTCGCTGGATCTGCGGGATAACCAGGTAAGTGATATAAGCCCGCTCGTTCAAAATCCAGGGATTGGCGAAGGCGATTACATCGACTTGAGGGGCAACCCTCTCGGCGATAAGGCTTATGAGGAGGATATCCCCGCCCTGGAGAGCAGAGGGGTCGAACTCCTATACGATCTGAGGGAGCCCAGCATCTCGTTTTCTGATCCGAACCTTGAGACTGCGATAAGGGAGGCTCTTAACAAGCCGGAAGGAGAAATAACCAGAGCTGATCTGCTGAAATTGACGGAGCTCGATGCTTCCAATCGGGGAATCACCGATCTTTCCGGCATCGAAAACTGCTTGAATCTCCGGGTGCTTCGACTCGGAAATAACCGGATAAGCGATATAACTCCTCTAGCCTCACTGACAGGATTGAAATCCCTGGACCTGAGCATGAATTTGATAACAAACATAGGCCCTCTGAAAAACCTGGCAAATTTAGAAGACCTGGGGCTGGGGAGCAACAGGATAAGGGATTTGACTCCTATAAGCGGCCTAACGAAACTCCGAAACTTGAATCTCTGGGCGAACGAGATCTGTGATATAACACCCCTTTCCGGCCTTAAAAACCTCAAAGCTCTGACGCTTAACGGCAACCAGATCAGGGATTTAAGCCCCCTGAGCGGTCTGACCGAGCTTGAATATCTGAGGCTGGAGGGAAATCGAATAAAAAACCTCGAACCGTTGCGGAAACTGATGAACCTGAGATGGCTTGAACTGAGCGGAAACCGGATAGAAGACGTGAACCCTCTGGGTGATCTGAAGAATCTATCGGTTCTCTACCTTGACGATAACCTGATCACCGATATCTCTCCTCTCGCCGGGGTGACCGGGATCGGGGATCAGGAGACATGGTGGGTCGGCAAGCGGGATGGGGTCAAGATACACCTCGCGCTTTCAAATAACCGAATCGCCGATATCTCTCCCCTTGTCGATAATCCCGGCATAGGCGATGGAGACGGGGTGGATCTCAGGGGAAATCCTCTGAACGACGAGGCATACAGGGAACACATCCCTCTCCTGAAAGCGAGAGGTGTAAGCCTCCTGGTGGATGCGGTCATCGAAGTTCGCTCAGCCAGCCTGAGGGAGGAGGTGGGAAAGCCCTTCACCGTTGAGCTCCGGATACAAATTCCTCTTGAGCTCGCTGGCTTCCAGATCACCCTCGGTTTCGATCCCCGGGTTTTGAAAGTTAAAGAGGCTACGGAAGGAGGTTTCCTCAAAGGGGAAGGTGAAACCTACTGGCAGGCCCCCCTCATCGACAACGATAAAGGCGAGATCACGCTTGTGTGCGCGAGGATATCGAAAGGAGGGGTATCGGGTGAAGGGATCCTCTCCATCATCACCTTCGAAGGTGTGGCGGAGGGTAGAAGCTCGATCGTCTTCAAAGAAGCGATCCTCTCCGATCCGGGAGGCGAAACCATACCCTGGTATCCCCGAGAAGGGGCTGTGATCATCTCCTCCCGCCCCTGGGATGTCAACGGGGATGGAGCAGTTAACATCCTTGACCTTGTGATAGTGGGCCAGTGTTTCGGGGAATCCCCTCCCTCTGATCCGAGGGCGGATGTGAACGATGATGACGTCGTTGACATACTTGATCTTGTGCTCATAGGCCGCCATTTCGGGGAGAGATACGTTCCGGGTGCTCCCGATGTATGGCCCATGGATGCCTCGGCGTATCTTCCTGATCTGAGAAGGCTATATGAGTTGATTGAGCTTTATACCGGCGATGAGGAGGTTAAAGGGCTGAAGGATCTGCTTTTGAGGCTGATCCGTCAGGCTGAGATGAGGGATATACCGGCCCGGACCGCCCTGCTGCAGAACTATCCCAATCCTTTCAACCCCGACACCTGGATACCGTTCGTGCTTTCCGAGGATAGCGATGTTGAGATAAGGATTTACGATCTATCGGGAAGGCTTGTGAGGAGGTTCGATCTTGGGAGATTGAAGGCGGGCCGCTACATCGGCATGGGGAGGGCCGTGAGATGGGATGGGAGGAATGAGAGAGGGGAGAGGGTTGCAAGCGGGGTTTACGTTGCGGTGCTTGTAGCGAACGAGGATAGGTTCTGCCGCAGGATGGTTGTTATCCGGTGAACTGACCTTTGAAGCTCGGTATGCCAGATATGCTCGATTTCTTCGAACGCTTTTCAAAGCTGCATGTGGCGCGGTTTCAACGCCCCCTTTGGCAGAGGTATCACACCGACCCTTCCCCTTTGAACGCTTTGATCGTGTTTTTGGAGGGATACGCCTTCGAGCGGCGGGGGTGCAACCCTTCCTATGCGCATGCAGCGGCAGACATTTTGATGAGCCTTCCTTTCAAGCCTGATCCGGCGGAGCTTTGGGAGATGTTTAGAAGCTGTCTTGGGGGCGGGAAGCTGAACGAGAAGGTAAACCCTCTGTATCACACCGACTCAGAGGAATGCAACTGTCTTCTTTGCAAAGTGAAAGGCGAGGATATCATCCGGCAAACAGAGGCTCTGATAAGAGAGGACAGGGTGAGGGAAGCCTGGGAAAAGCTCACCTCCATTCGCGGCATCGGAGCCAAGATCGCTTCCCTCTTTTTAAGGGATTTAGCCGTCTGGTTCGACCTCACCCCAAACGTTGATAGGTGGTATATGCAGCCGGTGGACGTGTGGGTGCGTAGAACGGTTAAGCTCCTTTCAGGTTCGAATATGAGCGATGAGGAGATTGCGAAGTGGATCGTCTTAAACTCAGGAAACCCGGAGAGGGCAAACCAGGGGATCTGGTATTTCGCCTCTCAGGTGTGTGGTTCGGAGTTTAGACTAGATGCGTTCAGGACAGAGCTTACTGCGAAACGCTTTACAAGCGGCATATCGCAGGCTTAAGGGATGCGGTATTCGCTATCCGCTCTCTATAGCATCCCGGTAAGGGCGATTTAGATCCCCCCACCGTTGGGGTTATGACCATTTGGGTTTTCCTTATGTTCGAAACCAGAAGACACATGTTCAACAAATGAAAAACACCAAAACAAACTCCAAGATCTGGATTCCCCTCTCCGATGTCCGACAAGCCCTGGGTTTAGGGAAGGGAACGGCGGGCTACAGAAGACTGAAAAACCTCGTCTTCTCATTCGGCATACCCCACATCGTCCAGGGAAGGAGCATCCTCATCCCAGCTGAATTCGCGGAGAGAATCATAGGCTTGAAAAGCTATCCCCTCAAGGGGGCAATCGATCCTCTCGAGTTCAGATATACCCTGTGCGAGATAGCCCGCGCCCTGGGATTTAAGTCGAGAAGTTCACCCCTTTACTACCTCCGGTGGATCTTAAGGGATCCCACTCTTTCATCGCTTTGTTTCAAGTCAGGGAGACGGTGGCAGATACCCGCTTCCATCGTCAGGCTCATAGCCGATATGAGGAGGAAGAGATGGAGGGAGATAAGAAAGGAATGGATAGAGAATTCAAGCATCCAGAGGGGTTTGAGGGTTAAGCCATGGGAGTGAAAAGGAGAAAGGCGGTTTACTACAGGATATACCGCTATTCGCCTTTTACCCACATACCCGGGGCGG
>QNBQ01000083.1 GCA_003645735.1 Candidatus Poribacteria bacterium | reverse complement strand
AAGCTGTTCGACGAGGAGGTGGAGAGGATTGAGACGGCCAGGATGGTGGATATGTGTCGGGAGATGATCGAGATCCTGAAGGGCTACAGATCGGAGATCGTGACCTATGCATCGGCCTCGAAAAGCGTGACCTACCTCCACATGGCCAACACCAACGGCCTGGACTATGGGGATGCCTTCAGCTCGTTCTCCGTCTGGCTGCTGGGCGAGCTGGTGAAGGACGAGGACATAGTCTACGCCGGACACGGCTTCGGCTGGAGGAGGGCTGAGATAGACCACAGGGGGATAGCCGAGAGGGTCGTCGATAAGTTCAGGAAGGCGGAGAGGACCGCCAAGATATCGCCCGGCAGATACCCCGTTATCTTTCCCCCGACCGGCCTGGACATATTGCTTTTGACCCTGAGGCTAGCCCTGAACGGCAAAAACGTCCTGATGGGGGAGTCGCCCCTGTCGGACAAGCTCGGAAAGGCGGCCTTCAGCCCCGCGTTCACCTTGATCGACTCGGCCCTCATCGATTACATGTCCGGAAGCGGGAAGCTGGACTCAGACGGCGTGCCCAAAGGTGAGAGGAAGTTGATAGATGAGGGGGTGGTCAAGGGGTTCCTCTACGATCTGGACACGGCCTCAAGGGCCGGCGTTCCCCCCACGGGAAACGACGGCTGCTCGCCCAACAACTGGATCATAGAGCCGGGGGAGGGGAGCTTGGAGGAGATGGTGGCCTCCGTTCGGGAGGGGCTGATCGCGGAGGATTTCATCGGGCTGGGGCAGGGCAACCCCATAAGCGGCGAGTTCTCCGTCAACGTCGCTTTGGGCTACAAGATCGAAAACGGGGAGATCGTCGGCAGGGTTAAGAACACGATGCTGGCCGGCAACGTCTACGAGGCGCTCAAAGGGGAGATCATCTTGAGCGGGGAGAGGGAGTGGGTGGGGGGATGGCTTTACGCCCCGGCGGTGATGATACCGGAGCTGAACGTGACGAGCAAGTGAGCCGGGCTCGAATCAATCGTTGAAGGCCATCTGTTTCTCCAGCTCCCTGATGCCGTATTCCTTGATCTTATACATCAGTGCCCTGTAGCTTATGCCGAGCTGCTTGGCGGCTTTGGTCTTGTTCCACCTGTTCGCTATAAGCGCCCTTATGATCGCCCTCTTCTCGGCCTCCTTGGCCGCGCTCTTCAGATCCGTTATCCTCCCCTCCCCGCCCATCGCCTCGATCTCAAGCCTCATCGGGTTTCCCTCGGAGAGCCAGAGGTGCTCGGGCCTTATCACCCCGTCCGTCTGCAACACCACCGCCCTCTGAACCACGTTCTCAAGCTCCCTGACGTTCCCCGGCCAGGGATACTCCATCAACATCTCCATCGCCTCCTCCGACACGCTCACCTCCACCCCCAGCTCCTCGGAGATCTCCCTGATGAAATACTCGACCAACAGCGGTATATCCTCCCTCCTCTCCCTCAGGGGCGGCAGGTATATGGGGACGGTGCTCAGCCTGTAGTAGAGGTCGTTTCTGAAGCTGCCCTTCCTCACCTCCTCCAGCAGGTTCTTGTTGGTCGCCGCTATCACCCTCACATCCACCGGTATCGTCTCAAGTCCCCCCACCCTCTCTATCTCCCTCTCCTGAAGGGCCCTCAGCAGCTTGACCTGCATGGATAGAGGCATATCGCCTATCTCGTCCAAAAAGAGCGTCCCGCCGTCCGCGAGCTCGAACTTGCCTATCTTCCTCCTGGTCGCCCCCGTGAACGCGCCCGGCTCATAGCCGAAAAGCTCGCTTTCAAGCAGCGTCTCCGGTATGGATGCGCAGTGAACTGCCACAAACGGCTTCGAGCGTCTCCTGCTGTTGAAGTGGATGAACCTGGCCAGAAGCTCCTTCCCCGTTCCCGTCTCGCCCAATATCATGACGGTCACATCGCTCTCCGCCACCTTTCGGGCCAGCTCCAACGCCCGTCTGAAAGCGGGGCTCGCCCCCACAAGCGCTCTCCTCTTCCCTCCCTTCGACGGCAACTCTATGACCTTCCCCTCAAGTATGTCCCTGATCATGCCTCGACCTCCGAACCGATGGTTTTGCCCCGAACATTAGGCAAACGGTGTGCCGAACGGTTCCCAAAGGGGTGAAAATTCGAGCAGACCCGTATGAAACCGGGTGCGCCGGGGTGAAGGGATCTTCATATCACCCAGTCAAAGGGGAGGTGGTGTTTAAAAAGGTTAACATCGGGATGCCGGGGCTTAACATGGGCCGCTCCGCCGCGACGACGGCTTGCACGGTTGACGTTTAGACCGATAAACATCCTCCCCCGCGCTTGACACGGTTTCGCCGCGGATGTTATCCTCTTTGGGAACGATGCTCGGAGGTCGGGGAGATGAGGGTCATAGAGGGAGGAGAGGAGATACTGGACATCGAGCTTGAGGAGAGCCTGCTGGCCAGAAACAGGGAGCTGGCGGAGAAAAATAGAAAGCTCCTGGATGAGAAGGGCGTGACGGCGATAGATGTGATGGGGTCCATCGGGTCGGGGAAAACCACCCTGATAAGCCAGCTTGTGAGGAAGCTTAAGGGGAGGAGGTCTATAGCGGTCATAGCCGGCGACCTGACGACGACGATCGACGCCGACAGGATCGGGAGGGAGGGGGTCCAGGTCGTCCAGGTCAACACCGGCAAGGAGTGTCATCTGGACGCCCACCTCGTGGGCAAAGCGCTCGAGGAGATGGATCTCGATGCGATCGACCTCCTCTTCATAGAGAACGTCGGCAACCTGATCTGTCCGGGCGAGTTCCCGCTGGGGGCGCACAAGCGCCTGGTCGTCGTCTCGGTCACCGAAGGCCCATACATGGTCGTCAAACATCCCTACATCTTCCTAGACGCCTCGGTCGCCGTCATAAACAAGATCGACCTGGCCGAGGCGATGGGGGTCGACCCGGCCAAGCTGGAGAAGGACGTTTTGAAGATCAACCCATCCGCCAGAGTCGTCCGAACCAACGCCCTGACCGGCGAGGGCGTCGATGAGGTCATCCAAGCCTTGGAGATCTGAACGGCCATGCACGAGCTATCCGTCGCTCAGGAGATAGCCCGAACGGTCCTGAGAATCGCCTCCGAGAAGGGAGCCAAGGGGATAACGCGGATAGAGGTGGAGGTGGGTAAGCTCACTTTCCTGGGGATCGATCAGCTCCGGTTCTGGCTGGAGGCCTGTCTGGAGGGGACGATCGGCGCCGGCTCGAAGCTCGTCTTCCGGGAGATCGACCCCGTGGTCAGGTGCAGGACATGCGGTTACGAGGGGGGGATAAAGGAGGTGGAGGTCGACCCCGCCCTCCACCTCATGCTCCCCTCGCTCGAATGCCCCACCTGCGGTTCGACGGACGTGGAGATCGTCTCCGGCAGGGATTGCCTGATCAGAAGGGTTGAGCTGTCGATCTGAGCTCCGCGGAGATGTAGTGGGCAGACGTTTCTCCTCTCAGGAAGGCGTAATCGATCGATATGTGACCGTTTGAAAAGCCCGCTCCGATGCTTATTCCTTCCCCCTCCGATGGGTCGAAGGCCCATCCCCCAGCTCTCAAGCGGAAGCCCCGCCCGAGCCGCAGCTCAACCCCCACGTGCGGGGAGGGGGAGAGGCCTTTGAAGGCCAGATCGAATGCCGTCAGAAGGGAGGGGAGGCTCAGAGCACCCCCGGCGATCGCCGCCCCCTCGCCCAGTGGGAGGACGATCCCAAAGGAGAGCCGCTCGCTGGGGAAAAAGATGATCCCCAGGTCGGCGTATGTCCTCTCCCCGAAGAATTGATAGTAATGGCAGGGGTGGCGTCGCTTGAACTTGAGGGCGATCCCGATCCCCGCCCTCCAGGAGAGCTTGAGGGCGGCGGCGTAGTAGTTGTAATCGGGGGTTCCCTTTAGGCCGACGGCGATCTTATTGCCCCACCCCAGCCCGATCCTCCTCCAGGTGAAGGCTATCCCTTTGGGGTCGAAGCCGAAATCGGATCGGTTCAACTTCATCTGGCCGAAGAGGCTCACGCCGGGGGAGGCCGGGATGGCCGCCGGGTTCCAGAAAAGCGATTCGGCGCCGCCGACCGCGGCGACGCCCGCGTTCCCCATCCCTCCCCTCCTGGCCCCGACGTGATGGGGGATCGGCTCGGCGGGGGAGAGGGAGAGGAGGAGTAACGCCAGTATCAGGCCTCCCTCCACTTCTCCGCCTCGCACACGCTCAAGATATCCTCCAGATACGCCCTCGGATCGGCCAACCTCGCCCAGTCCCTGAATACTTGCTTCCAATCCGAATAGGAGACCTTCCCGAAGAGGCTCTTCAGGAAGATGCCCGCCTTGAGGAGGTAGAGGTAGATCGGCGGATAGGCCATCCGGTATAGCCTCGCGAACTCCCTGCAGAACTCCTTGAGCGGGAGCTTCGTGGGGAGGACGGGGTGGACCAGATCGAAAAGGTCGTAGTTCCTGCAGACGATCTTCTCCTTCAGCTGTTCGAAAAGCTCCGTTCCGGGAAGGGGGGTCAGGACGCTGAAGCTGGGGAACCTGAGCCTCAGCTTACGTATATACCTCCTCAGCGTAGCGAAATCCTCCCTGTCGTAATCCGGATCGACTATGAACGACACGAGCGGCTCTATCCCGTTGGCCCTCAGGATTTTGAGCGCCCTCTCGTTGTTTTCGACCGTGTTCCTCTTGGCGATGGAGTCCAGCTCCTCCTGCCTCGCCTTCTCAAATCCGATGAAAACCCCCTCAAGCCCTATCTCGGCCCAGTCGGAGATCAGCTCGGGATGTGAGGCTATGACATCGCTTCTGGTCTGGATGATATATTTCCTCCTGATGCCCCTCTCCCTGATCAGCCTCGCTATCTCTTTGGCCCGCTCGACGTTGGTGAAGAAGTTGTCGTCGGTGAAGAAGACGTTTTCGGCCTCCGTCCTCTCGATCTCATTCACCACCCTTTCGGGGCTTTTGAACCGGACGATGCCGCCGTAGAAGACCCACACGCTGCAGAACCTGCACCTGTAAGGGCAGCCGCGCGCGGTCTCGACCGATGAGAGCGGCTGTCTCGCCGTTATCCGGTATTTCCTCCAATACCGCCCGATAAGCCCGCGATCGGGATAGGGGAGCGAGTCCAGATCCCTGATCAACCTGCCTCTGGGCGTGTGTATCTGGCCCTCTGGGGCGTTCAGAACCAGGTTTTTGACCTTCCTCAGGTCGCCCCTCTCCTCCAGGCACTCCATAAGCTCCGCGGCCGTTCGCTCCCCCTCGCCGATGACGATCGCGTCTATGAAGGGTTTATCGAAATCCTCGGGGCAAAGCGACGGGTGGTGTCCGCCGACGAAGACGAATATATCGCCGTTTACCTCTTTTATCACCTCCGCTATCCTCATGGTGGGGTTGTAATCGACGGTGAAGGTCGAGCTTATGCCGCATGCATGGGGCTTGAAATCCTCCAGCTTCTCGATGAGCTCCTCGAAGGGGGAGAGCCTCAGATCGATCAGCTCGACCTCGTGTCTTCCCTTCAGGGCCCCCCCTATCATCTCCAGCCCCAAAGGCTCGACCAAGCCGAGGGAGTGACGGAACCCTCTGCCGTCCTCGCTCCCCGGCTGTATGAGCAGAACCCTCATATCCCTCCCTCCTCAGAGATGATCTCCTCTATAGCCCAGGCCGCCCCGTCCTCCTCGTTTGAGGGGGCGACCCTGTCGGCCGCCGATCTCACCTCCTCGGGGGCGTTCCCCATGGCGAAGCTGAGCCCCGCCGCCCGAAACATGGGGATGTCGTTGTAGTTGTCCCCCACGGCCGCGATCGATTCGCGGGGTATCCCCAGGAGGGAGCTGAGGAACCTCAGAGCCTCGGCCTTGGAGGCCTTCCCATCGAGTATCTCCAGAAACCAGTGCCCCTCGTCGTAGACCCTGCCCGATGTCATAACGTTGATCCCAGCCATCCCCCTGAGCGCCCTCAACCCCTCTTCAACCTTCTCCCTCCGATCGATAGCGACGATCTGGAGGTGTTCGCCGTCCGGAAGCCGCTCCAGCTCGTCCACGATCAGCGCCGCGTCCATCTTGTTCGAGACGTATCTTCGGGCGGAGGGGTTCATCCCCAAAGGGTTTTCACAGATCAGCCTGACCTCGCCGTCGATCAAGGCGTAGACGAAGGGGTTTAACCCCAGCCTTTTCATGGCCTTTATCGCCTCGGACGCTTTCGAAGGGGGAATAGGGAAGCGAGCTATGATATCTCCGGAGGGGAACTCGGCTATCATCGCGCCGTTGTGGAGGATAAGGGGGATCCGAGCTCTGAGCTCCCTCAGAACCCTCTTGACGTCGGCGAACCTCCTTCCCGTGCAGATGGCGATGAGAACCCCTTTTTCCAGGGCCGAGATGAGGGCGTTTAAGACCCGATCGGACATCTCGCCCGATCGGGTCAGGAGCGTGCCGTCAAGGTCGAGCGCTATCAGTTTGTATCCCATCGAAGCTCGACTATATTGAGCCTCAGCTCGTGGGAGCCGTCCGGACGGGCGTATTCGTAATAGCAGTAGAGCTTCCCATCGACCGCCACGGCGTCCAGATACCTGAGCGAGCCGGATGCGTGGGGCGAGGTGAGGATGGGGCCGTCGACGGTCAAACGGATGAAGTTTCTGAGGTCGAAGGTCACCGCCAGTCCCGTCTTCTCCTCGTAGTTCTCCTCGACGGAGGCGCTCCCGTCGTAGAAGGCGATGAAGGCCGGCGGCATGTGGATGAGGGTGCTTATCCTGGAGGCGTAAGAGTCCCATCCCTCCTCTCTGGGCGAGAAGATGTCGCCCAGCCAGGTGAAGTTGACCCCGTCGACGCTGACGGCCAGGCCGGTGTGCGACTTGGTTATCCCGGTGTTGTAGACGTCGGCTGTCTCGTGCATCTTCTTTTTCAGCTCCTCGGTGACGCCGGGCGGCGTCGGGGCGTAGCTGAGGATCATGAAGTAGACGCCCCCGATCATGATCACGAACGGGTCTTTAACCCCTTCAACTCCTATATCCTCCGGCGTGAAGATCTT
>QNBQ01000082.1 GCA_003645735.1 Candidatus Poribacteria bacterium | reverse complement strand
GTGTGGGTGGAGTGCCGTGGGGGGGAGGCCGACGTGAGGATCGCGCTTTTCAGGGGGGAGGAGGTGGTATCGGTCGGCTCGATCCCCATCTCGCCCGAGACGGGCGTGGGCAGGGCGGTTTTGAGGGGTTTCGGGTCGGAGGTCGACCGGGCGGTCGTCATGCCCAGCTTCTCCTCTAAACGAAGCCCTCGCCCCTCATACAGGGTGAGCTACCGGTTCGGGGGAGAGATCTCGTTCGAGACCGCCGCCATACCCAACCCCCTTCATCCCCGCTACTGGGAGATCGTCGCCGTGCCGTCGGCCAACCCGGGGTCGGATCACCCCTCGGTCTCGATACTGCTGAACGGCAGGGTTTTGGAGGAGGGCTTGAGGATGAGGGCTTTCCGAGGGGGGAAGCTGTTCGCCCTCGGGCTGTTCCTCCCCCCCGACCTCGACCCCCGCTCCCTCAGCTGGAGGGTCTATTTCCTCGGGGAGGTCGTGGGGGAGGGGAGGTTTGAGCGTTGAGGCCTCCGCCCGTCATCCTCTCGATCCTCCTCACCCTCCTGTGCAGCAGGAACAGGTATCCCAGGAGGGCCAGCCAGGCGATCAGATACGCGGAGATCAGATACGCCATCGTCGCTTACCTCCTCGACTAGGATTTTACCCTCGGCCCGCCGCCTTTTTCAAGGCCGCATCCGACCGGAATACACCGGGGGCCGGTTTTATGCTATAATAGAAACGCCTTTCCGACCATTCGGGGGAAGCCCTTTTTCGGAGGAGAGCCATAGGATGAAGGAATACGGAACGGAACGGATCAGGAACGTCGCTTTGATAGGCAACGCAGGTTCGGGCAAAACGTCGATCATCGACGCGATGCTCTTCGACGCCGGGGCGGTCGACAAGCTTGGGAGGGTTGATTCGGGAACCTCCTTCGTCGATTACACCGAGGAGGAGATCGAGAGGAAGACCACCCTGAGCCTGAAGGTCTGCATAGCGGAGTGGAAGGGGTGCAAGCTGAACATACTCGACACCCCGGGCTATGAGGATTTCTACGGGGATCTGGCCAGCGCGCTCAGGGTGGTGGAGTCGGTTCTGGTGGTGATCGACACGGAGACCGGCGTCGGGGGCGGCACGGAGAAGAGCTGGATGATCGCCGATAAATACGGCCTTCCCAGGGCGATCGTCCTCAACAAGCTGGACTCCGAGCAGGCCGATTTCGACAAGCTCCTGGATCAGATCCAGAAGGAGCTGGACGTCAGGCTGCTGCCCGTCCACATCCCCATAGGCCAAAAATCGGAGTTCTCGGGGATCGTGGACATCATCTCGATGAAGGCGTTCAAGTTCGAGGGAGGAGGGAGCAAGAAGTTCGAGGAGACGGAGATCCCCGAGGAGCTGTCCTCGAGGGCGGAGGAGCTGAGGGAGATGTTGATCGAGGCGGCCGCCGAGGGGGAGGACGAGCTGACGGAGAAATACCTGGAAGGGGAGGAGCTGACGCCCGAGGAGATAATGAGGGGGTTGAAGGCGTCGATCAGGCAGGGCGTGGTGGTGCCGGTGCTCTGCGCCTCGGCCTCCCAGAACATCGGCATACCCAACATCCTCGACTTCATCGTCGGCTCGCTCCCATCCCCCGTCGAAGGCCATCCTATAGAGGACACGGAGGGCGAGGGGAGCAGGGAGCCGTCGCCCGACCAGCCGCTTGCGGCGCTCGTGTTTAAGACGATGACCGACCCCTACGCCGGAAAGCTCAGCTTCATCAGGGTCTACTCGGGGGTTCTGACCGCCGACTCGCAGGTGCTGAACTCCTCGAAGGGGACGACCGAGAGGGTCACCAAGCTCTACTACGTCAACGGCAGGAACTTCATCGATACGACCAGGATACCCGCCGGCGACATAGGGATGGCGGTTAAACTGCCGGCGGCCTCAACCGGCGACACGCTCTGCTCGCCCGAGGCCAAGATCGTCCTGCCCGGCGTAGAGTTCCCGTCCCCCGTCTACACGATGGCCGTCGAGCCCAAGAACAAGAGCGACGAGGATAAGCTGAGCACGGCCCTCAACGCGATGACCGAGGAGGACCCCTCCTTCCGGGTCACCAGATCACAGGAGACCAAGCAGATCCTGCTTTCGGGCCTGGGCGACATACACCTGAACGTCGTGCTGGACAAGATAAGGAGGAGGTATAACATCGAGGCCGATCTGGTGCCGCCCAAGGTCCCATACAGGGAGACGATCAAATCCTCCGTCCAGGGGATACACGCCAGATACAAGAAGCAGACCGGCGGCAGGGGCCAGTTCGCCGACGTGGTGATCAAGATGGAGCCGCTTCCCAGGGGGCAGAACTTCGAGTTCGTCGACCAGATCGTCGGCGGCGCCATACCGCGCAACTTCATACCGGCGGTTGAGAAGGGGATAATCGAGGCGATGCAGAGCGGCGTGCTCGCCGGATACCCCGTGGTCGACATCAGGGTGACGCTCTACGACGGCAAACACCACCCGGTCGACTCCTCCGACCTGGCCTTCAAGATCGCCGCCTCCATGGCCTTCAAGGAGGGGATGCAGAAGGCCAACCCGGTGCTGCTCGAACCGATAATGAACGTCGAGGTGACCGTCCCCGAGCAATACATGGGCGATGTCATAGCGGATCTCAACAGCAGGCGCGGCAGGATACTGGGCGTGGAGCAAAAGGGCAAATACCAGGTGATAAAGGCCCAGGTGCCGATGGCCGAGATGTTCAGATACGCGCTCGACCTGAGGTCGATGACCAGCGCCAGGGGATGGTTCACGATGGAGTTTTCGCATTACGAGGAGGTGCCGGGCGACCTGGCCCAGAAGATCATCGCGGCAGCTAAGGCCGAAAAAGAGGAGGGCGACTGAGAAGAATGCTCTTCCTGACAGATCCGAAGGAGACCCAGCGGAGGTGTGAGAAGCTGAGGCTGGAGGGCAAGACGATCGGCTTCGTCCCCACCATGGGCTACTTCCACGAGGGACACCTGGCGCTGATGAGGAGGGCCAGGGCGGAGAACGACGTGGTGGTGGTCAGCCTCTTCGTCAACCCGATCCAGTTCGCCCCCGGCGAGGATTACGAGGAATACCCCCGCGATCTCGAACGGGACAAGGCTTTGGCCGAGAAGGAGGGGGTGGACATACTGTTCGCCCCCTCCGTCGAATCGATGTATCCCCCCGGATACTGCACCTACGTCGAGGTGACGGGCACGCTCACCTCGACCCTCTGCGGCGCCAGGAGGCCCGGCCACTTCAGGGGCGTGACCACGATCGTGACCAAGCTGTTCAACATCGTCAAGCCCCACAGGGCCTACTTCGGCGAGAAGGACGCCCAGCAGCTGAGGGTCATAAAGAGGATGGTCGAGGACCTGAACTTCGACGTGGAGATCGTCCCCGTCCCCACCGTCAGGGAGCCGGACGGGCTGGCGATGAGCTCCAGGAACGTCTACCTCTCCCCTGAGGAGAGGAAGGCGGCCACGGGGCTATACAGATCGCTCAAGCTAGCCCAGGAGATGATCGCCCGGGGCGAGAGGGACGCCCGGAGGGTGATCGAGGAGATGAGGAGGCTGATCGAATCGGAGCCGAGGGCGAGGATCGACTACGTGGAGATCGTCGATTCGAACACGCTCGAAAAGGTCGATAGGATAAAGGGCGAGGTTCTGATCGCCCTGGCCGTCTTCATAGGGAAGGCCAGGCTGATAGACAACGTGACGATAAGGGTGGAGGATGATCCCTCAAACAACTGTTGAGACCGCCCTCAACTCCCGCTGCTCGTCGGGAGGGGGGCATTGGGGCGTCTTCGACGAAAGCTCCCCGCCGTCGCCCGAACAGCTCGCCCTCGTGAAGCGGGCCGCCGAGGGGATACCGAGGTTCACCTGCGGGAGGCTCTTCGTCGATCTCGAAGGCGAGTGGTTCACCCTGGCCGTCGAGCCGGGCGCGGGGGAGGGGACGCATGTGGAGAGCGGGATGCAGCAGCAGGCGATCTATCTGGCCTGTGCGGCGTTAGGGCTGGGGACCTGTATACACAACGTCGGGGTCGACGGCAGGCTTGAGGGCGACAGGCACCTCACGGCCAGGATGATCGTCCGCGGCCTCCGCCCGCCCTACGACGGCTCGTTTTGGACGAGGAGCAGGCCCTCCGGCAGAAAGGCCTGGCTGAGCGGCAACCTGCCCGACCCGGACACGGCCGGCGGAACCCCCCTCTTTGAGGCTGTCGAGAGGGCCTCGACCTCGGCCCGGGGCAGGGCGGCGGGGACGAGGGAGATATCCCAGCTGCTCTGGGCCGCCCGCGGCAGAACCCCTCACCTATACAGGGGAAGGGAGTGGGGGATGACGATCCCCACCTGGGCCGGCGGGCAGAACTACACGTCGATCCACCTGCTGAGGGAGGACGGGCTTTACAGATACGTCAACTGGGACGAGGCCGTCGACAGGCCCACCCACCGGATCGAGAGGATAGGCGACGCGACCGTCGGAGCGGTTCGCCCCTCCTGTCGGGCGGTTTTGATCCTCGGGGCGAACGAGGAGACGAAGAGGGCGCTGTGGGAGGTGGGCTACATGCTGGAGAACCTGATACTGCAGGCCGTCTCGTTGGGCATCTCCTACCGGGCCGAGCTGCTCCACCCGGGCGAGAGGGAGAGGTGGAGGAGGATCGGGATAGGCAAGCCGGTGGCGGCCTTCGAGCTACCGTGAGGGGGTTCTGACCAGGTCGCCCCTTTCGGCCTGCCCTTCGGTGAGCCTCCCCTTGGAGAGCCTGGGGCTGAGGACCTCGATTATCTGAACCTCGCCCGCCCTTTCGAACGTCTCCCCCAGAACCTCCCCGGTGTCCGGATCTGTCAGCTTCACCGGCTTGACCACCTCCAGCCTCATCCCGACCCAAACCCCGGCGTCCGATCCCAGGTTGATGAAGACGGTCCCATCGGGCGAGACGTGGATCACCTTGCCCCGGATCGCCTTCGAGCCGGGCGTCTCCGCGGGAAGGGGCGGCCCTATAAGCTCACGTAGTCTCAGGACCACCTCCTCAAGGGCGGCGTCCGTCGCCTGGCCGAAGAGCGTCTTGTGATACTCGGGCGATGCGAACTTGATCATATCCAGCCTGTAAGGCTCAACTATGGGCGGCTCCTTCTCCAGCTTCTTGACCGGCTTCCTCCCTATCCTCGTCTCCACGCCGAGATCGGTTATGATCGTCTGGAAAAGCCCCGTCTTGATGCTCCCCTTGCTGTAGGTGGCCCTCTTGCCCACCCTGAAGGTCGACAGCTCCTCGCCCGATCGGTCGAAGACCCTGATCTTCAGCCCCACGGAGGCGATGTAGAAATACCCGGCCGCCCCCATCCTCATCAGGTAGGCCGTCCCCGGATGGCCGGCGATCCCTCCTCCTCCCATCTTCCCCCTCAGCCTCTCCTGGGAGAACCTCAAAACGTCCCCTATGATCATCGCGTCCAGATCCAGCTCATCGGCCAGCTTCGCCCGAAGCTCCTTCTTTTTGGAGAGATCCTTGAGCTTCTTTATCCCCAGCTTCTTGCAAGCCTCCTCGATCTCCCGGGGCGACACGCTCCGGTAAACGCCCGAGGCGTCCAGGTGCTCGTTCAACATCTTCCTGAAACCCCACTTCAGATCCCAATACTCCCTCGACCTGGTCCCGAAAAGCAGCCTGAAGATCTTCCAATCGGGGATACAGCCGCAGCCCAGGGGGGAGTCGAAATGGCTGTGATCCTCGAAGTAGAGGACGGCCACCCGTTTGACGGCCTCCCCCTCCCCCAATGAGGGGAGGGCCGCCAGCAACAGGGCCGCCCAGATGAGCGGATATCTCACCGTCCCACCCCTTTTGCGGTCTTGTAAAGCTTGGTGAAGAGGTTGAAAAGCGGGGAAACCTTTCTGCCGCCGATGCGAGCCGATTTGAGCTTGATGAGGAAATCCTGAGGGCCTTGAAACGGCTCGATGAGGACGTATCCCCTGCCTATCTCGAAACGCGTGTGGGCGTCGCTCCCGGCCCCGACAGGTATGGATCTCTCGGCGGCGAACCTCAGGGCTTTTCGATTAGATCGCTTCAGCAGATTTCTCGCGTTGAACCCCTCTATCGCGTCTATGAGCGGCTCGATCCTGTAAAGCGCCTCCCTCCTCAAGACCTCCCTCCTGAAGGGGTCGAAGGGATGGGTGATGTAGACCAACCCTCCCTGCGATTTGATCCTCTCGACCGTCTCCTCGGGCGAAAGGCCGGGGGGTATCGTCTCCTCGATGAAGAGGCCGGCCACCTCCCCCTCGCTCGTCCTGATCTCCTCGCCCACTATCACCCTGCCCGGCGCCATCTCCCTCAGCTTAAGCCCCCCTTCGATCGTGTTGTGATCCAGCACGGCGACCATGTCGAGGCCCTTTTTATCCATCGCCTCCAGTATCTCCTCCAGCCCCGTTCGACAGTCGGGGGAGTAGAGGGTGTGGACGTGCATGTCGATCTTCAAAAGCCTCATCCGAACCACCCCAGCCTGACCAGGTGTCTCAGATCCCAGAGCAGCCTCGGGTCGTTGAGCAGGACGGTTTTGAAGATCTGGAAGGGGGTCAGCTCGTCGGGAGGTATCTTGGAGAGGGCGTGGGCGCATCTGTCGAGCGTCTCATCGCTCATCCTCAAAACCCCCTCCCTGATCCTGCGCAGATGCTTGAACGTCCCGCCGACCTCCTTATCCCACCTCTCCCGATACCTCTTCAGGAACCCCTCGGAGAAGTCGTCCGCCTTCACCGCCTCGACCGCCACCTCCCCGGCTATCCTGCCGGCTATCATCGCGTTGATTATCCCCCCGCCCGTCAAGGGGTCGTTCTGATGGGCCGCGTCCCCGACGATCATCAATCCGTTTGAAACGATCTTGGGCAGCGTCCCGTCGACCGGCACCACCCCCACCACCAGCGACAGGATCGACCCCCTCGGGAACCTCTCCTGAACGAACCTGTTGAGGTAATCGATCGCCAGCCTCCCATCTCCTCCCGACCCCGCCCCGCCTATCCCCACCCC
>QNBQ01000081.1 GCA_003645735.1 Candidatus Poribacteria bacterium | reverse complement strand
TGTTAGGGGTAACCGGTTATCCGGCGATAGGCGATCCTCAGCCCTTTGATCGTCAGATCGGGGTCGATCAGATCGACGAGCTTCGATGCGGAGGCGATCAGCTCGGCCAGCCCGCCGGTCGCTATGACCTTCGGCCTAGGCTCGCCCATGCGGTGAAGCTCCTCGGTTATCCTCCTTATGATCTCCTCCATCTGCCCGAGGAAGCCGTAGAAGAAGCCGGATTGGACGGAGGTGATCGTGTCGGAGCCGATAGGGGAGGGGGGTTTTTTGAGCTCAACCTTGGGGAGCTTGGCTGCCCTGCTGAAGAGAGCTTCCATCGATATCCCTATCCCAGGCGCTATCGCTCCGCCCAGGTATTCGCCCTTGGAGGAGATGACGTCGAAGGTCGTGGCCGTCCCGAAGTCGACCACTATACAAGGCCCGCCGTGCTCCTCATACGCCCCCAACGCGTTGACTATCCTATCCGCCCCCACTTCTAGCGGGTTTTTCACCTTCAAAACCAGCCCCAGATCCATCTCGGCGCTCACAACCACCGGCTCCCGCTTGAGGTATCTGCGGCACATCTCGACGACGTTGGGCAGGACGGCGGGGACAACCGATGAGATCACCACGCCCTCTATCGAGAGGGGGTCTACGCCCGCATCCCTCAGGAAGAGGGTGAAAAGGGCGCCGTATTCGTCGGCCAGCCTTCCGTTTTCGGTCGCTATCCTCCAGCTGCGGGCCAGCTCTTCCCCTTTGAAGACCCCTATGACGGTGGTCGTGTTTCCGATGTCGATGGCCAACAAAAGCTTATCCATCGTCCCCTGTCAGATCGGGCAGCTCCAAGCCCACCTCCTCCCGCTCGGTCGGCGGGGGAACCGTCACCGGCGGCCTTTTCGGGGGCGAGCCTATATCCCTGAACTGCACCCTGTAGAGCCTGGCGTATAGCCCGCCCCTCTCAAGCAGCTCGCTGTGCCTGCCCCTCTCCACTATCCTCCCCTCGTCCAGCACGAGGATCAGATCGGCGTTCAGGACGGTCGACAGCCTGTGGGCTATGACGAAGGTGGTTCGGTTTTTGATCAGGTTGTTTATCGCCTGCTGGATCAGCATCTCCGTCTCGGAGTCGACCGATGAGGTGGCCTCGTCCAGGATCAGTATCCTGGGGTCGGCCAGGATCGCCCTGGCGATCGCTATCCTCTGTCTTTGCCCGCCCGACAGCTTCACCCCCCTCTCGCCGACCACCGTCTCATACCCCTCCGGCAGCTCCATAATGAAGTCATGGGCGTTTGCGGCTTTGGCGGCGGCTATGATCTCCTCGTCGCTCGCCTCCGGCCTGGCGTAGGCGATGTTGTTGCGGACCGTGTCGTTGAAGAGGAACGGGTCCTGCTGGACGATGCCGATCTGCCTCCTGAGCGATTTGAGCTTCACCTTCCGTATGTCGTAGCCGTCTATGAGTATCCTCCCCTTGGTCGGGTCGTAGAACCTGGGGATGAGGTTGGTGAGGGTCGTTTTGCCAGCCCCGCTCGGCCCCACAAGCGCTATCATCTGGCCCGGCTCGGCGGTGAAGGTTATGTCCTTGAGGACCTCTACCCCCTCGACGTAGCTGAAGTAGACGTGCTCGAACTCGACCCTCCCCTCGATCCTCGGGAGCTCCACCGCGTCCGGCGCCTCCCTCACCTCGGGAACGGTGTCCAGCACCTCGAACACCCTCTCGCTCGAGGCCAGCGCCTGCTGGATCATATTGTAGAACCTCATTATGCTCGTTATCGGGCCGTATATCCCCTGAACGTATTGGAAGAAGATCACCAGTATGCCGGGGGAAAGCTCGCCCTGGACGGCCTTCAGACCGCCGTAGCAGAGTATTATGACGAACCCGAACTGATACTCCAGCCCGATGATCGGCCTGAAGAGGTTGAACAGCTTGGCCAGCTTGACGTTTATCCGGTAGACGCCTCTGTTTCTCTCGTTGAACCTTTTAAGCTCGTGCTCCTCCCTGGCGAACCCCTGGATGATCCTTATCCCCGAGATGTTGTCCTGGAGCAGGGCGTTCAGCTCTCCTATCCTCTCCCTCTGCTCCCTGAACCTCTTCCTCAATATCCTGCCGAAGATGAAGGTCGTCCCCCAAAGGAGGGGGGTCACCGAAAGCAGCATCAACGTCAGCCTCCACTCCCACTTGAAGCAGAAGTAGAGGATCCACATCAGCGAGAACATACTGGTTATGAAGTCGATTATCGGGCCGACGATCACCCTCTCCAGCGAGTTGACGTCGTTGACCACCCTGGACATGATGTCGCCCGTGGAGTTGTTCTCGAAATACCGGAGCGAGAGCCTCTGGAGGTGGCTGTAGACGTGGGCCCTCATGTCGAAGATCAGCCTCTGGCCCAAAACGGCCATCGTCAAGCCCTGAGTCACCGACACGCCGTTCGTGCCGATGTAGAAGATCAGCATCACGGCGGCCAGGAAGAAGAAGTTGACGATATGTCTGTTGACCTCGGGGAACCAGTTCTCCCAGACGTAATCCATCATCCGCCTCAGATACGGCTCCAGCCATATCACCTTTCCGAACGGCAGCAGCCCGGGCGCCCTGCCGTGGCCGGGCGGGGGGGATGGTTGGCCGCCCATGTGCTCGCTGACGACGCTCGTGACCTCGTTTATCATGACGCCCATTATCTGGGGGGGCAGGACGCCGATGAACGAGCTGAGCACAGCCAGGATCAGCACCAGCCCAAACAGATACCAATAAGGCTTCACATACCTGAGCAACCTGGGGTAGGTCTTGCGTATGCTAGTTTTAGGCCGATCTATAGGAGGACCTCCCCGCCGGGGATGAGGCCCGTAAAAGCCCATGTGCATCTCAACCGCCCCCTTAACCGAAGCTGACTGGAAAATTTTAAGCTTTGATCCCCTATCAGTCAACCTCCGGGGGCGAAGGGGAGGATCCAGAGGTGAACCTCGCCCTTATGTTTGCCGGTGAACGGTTTGCCGACGAGGCCGAGCCTCCCGCCCACTCTAATAAGCTTCCCCTCATGTGTCCCGATCCCCTCGTCCAGGACGTGCGCCGTGAACCGCCCCTCCCCCTCGTTGACGAACAGGATGATCTGGGGCCGATCGGCGAAGCTCATCTCGCCGACCAGTATATCCGGCAGCCCGTCCCCGGTCAGATCGGCGACGATCAGCGTGTGGGGATCGACCAAATCGTCGGCCAGGACGTGTTCCCTCCAGGGGAGACGCGGATCATCGCCCGGCTCGAACCAGGCAACCCTTCCCCTGCCCTTCCGCCCGTGTAAGCTCGCATCCCCCTCGGAGAGGACGATCTCGACCCGCCCGTCTCCGTTGAGATCGGCGGCCCCGACGACCGTCCCGACATACCCCTCGGCGAACGGGAACCGGAGCCAGGGCAGGCGGACGTCCCTCCCCGGCTCATACCAGCTCGTCCCGGCTATAAGCTCCGGCCTTCCATCCCCGTCCACGTCCGCCCACGCAAGCCCCTCCTCGGCAACACCCTCGTGGATGACGAACGCCTCCCAGGGCCGGGTGGGGTCGGGGCCGGGTTTCAGCCATAGAAGCCTCTTCCCGCCCTGGTTCCAGGTCACAAGCTCACCCCTGCCGTCCCCATCCACATCGGCCCAGAGCTGGGTGTGGAACTTGTTTTCGAAAGCCCCTATGAGGTATCGCTCCCATCTCCGTGAGGGATCGGCCGGCTGACGCCACCACCACAGCCTGTTGTCCCTCCAGTCGCCGCCGGCTATGAAATCGAGCCTCCCATCCCCTCAAGCATCTATATCCCATCATCGATCACGTGCACGCGCCATTCCCGCTCCGAGACCTGTTCGATCCAAACCAACCCGTCGTCGCATCTCTGCCTGCTCCCAATCACCACGTCCTCCCTCCCATCGCCGTTCACATCGCCCACGACGCAGATCGTCCGGTTGGGCTCGGGGTCGAGCTCAGCTATGGGGATCTTCTGGGCCTCGTAGGTCCCCTCCTCCGGCGGCTTTATCCCCAGCCACTGGGGTTTGCGAGACTAGGCCGTCGCACAAGCGGGACCGTTGATCCGACCATCCGATGTTGGTATAATTCTCGGAAAGCAGCCCACAGGGGAGGCGTGGGCGATGGCCTGGATGAAAGCGAAGGGGGTGGGATGAGATGGTCAAATTCGAGCCCACGTGGGAATCGCTGAGGAACTACCGGTGTCCGGAGTGGTTCAGGGACGCCAAGTTCGGCATATGGGCGCACTGGGGGCCTCAGTCCGTTCCCATGGCCGGGGATTGGTATGCCAGGAACATGTATATCGAGGGGCATCCTCAATACGAGCATCACGTCAAGGTCTACGGCCATCCCTCGAAGTTCGGTTATAAGGACATAGTCCAGCTGTGGAAGGCGGAGAGGTTCGACCCGGAGGCCCTGATAGACCTCTACAAATCCTGTGGGGCGAAATATTTCGTCTCGATGGGGGTGCATCACGACAACTTCGACCTCTGGAACTCCAAGCATCACAGGTGGAACGCCGTCAACTTCGGTCCTAAGAGGGACATAGTCGGGGAGTGGGCGAGGGCGGCGAGGGCCGCGGGGCTGCGTTTCGGCGTCTCGGAGCACCTGGCCAGATCCTGGTCCTGGTTCAACACGAACAAGGGGTGCGACAAGATCGGGCCATACGCCGGCGTCCCGTATGACGGGAACGACCCGCGATACGCCGACTTCTACTTCGAGCCGCACGAGGACACATCGCCCCATTACCCCAAAAACCCGCCCGAGAAATGGATGAGGCTCTGGCAGAGGAGGATCATGGATCTGATAGACCAATACGATCCGGACCTGCTTTACACGGACGGGGGGGTGCCTTTCGGGAGGATAGGGCTGGAGCTGATCGCCTATTTTTACAACCGGAACATCGAGCGGCGGGGCGGGAAGCTGGAGGCGGTCTACACGCTGAAGAACATCCCCCGCGACCACGGGGAGTATCGGGAGGGGATAGCCGTTTTGGACGTCGAGCGGGGCATGGTGGGGGACATCTCCCCGTTGCCGTGGCAGATGGACACGTGCATAGGGGGATGGTTCTACGACACGAGGCGCAGATATAAGACTCCGGAGCAGGTGATACGGATACTCGTCGACGTGGTCAGCAAGAACGGAAACCTCCTCCTGAACATCCCCCAGCGGCCGGACGGGACGCTGGACGAGCAGGCGGAGTGGACGGTCAGGGAGATAGGGAGGTGGCTTGAGGTGAACGGCGAGGCGATTTATGGGACGCGCCCCTGGAGGAGGTTCGGCGAGGGGCCGTCGGCCGAGCCGAGGGCTGAGAGGATAAGCGAGCGGGAGGAGATGGAGTTCACATGCGAGGATTTCCGGTTCACAGCCAAGGGGGACGTCATCTACGCCATAGCTCTCGGCAGGCCGGATAGGGAGAGGGGAGGCTGGCTGATAAGATCGCTCGCGGGCGAGCGGGCGGAGGAGGTCTCCCTCCTGGGTTTCGGGGAGGTCGTATGGGAGATGAGGCCGGAGGGGCTTTGGGTGGCCTGCCCCGATGAGCTTCCGTGTGATTACGCATGGTCCATAAGGATAAAGCTGTCGAGCGAGGGAGGTGGACGATGAAGAAGGTAGTGATTTTGGGCAAACGGAAGGCGGGGTTGGTGGAGGTGCCCGATCCTCAGCCCAAAGAGGATTGGGTAGTGGTCAAGGTTCACGCCGCCCCGATGTGCACGGAATACAAGGCCTTCCTCGCCGGACACAGGGTCGAGTATCTGGGACATGAGGCGGCGGGGGAGGTCGTGGCGGTGGCCCAGCCGACTAAGGTCAAGGTGGGGGATCGGGTGGTCGTGATGCCCCAGTATCCCTGTGGGAAGTGTGAGCTGTGTCTGGCCGGGGATTACATCTATTGCCAGAACAACTACAACTTCGACGAGTTCGTCGGCTCGCCCGAGGGCAAGGCGACGATGGCCCAGTATCTGCTGAAGCCGGCCTGGCTCCTGATGAAGATCCCCGACGGCGTCTCCTACGAACACGCCTCCCTGGCGTGCTGTGCCCTGGGCCCCTCCTTCGGCGCCTTCCAGAGGATAGGCCTCACCGCGTATGACACCGTGTTGATAACGGGCGCCGGGCCGGTCGGGCTGGGAGCGGTGGTCAACGCGAAGTTCAGGGGCGCGAGGGTGATAGTGATGGAATCGGAGCCTTACAGGGTGGAGAGGGCGAGACAGATGGGGGTGGAGCACGTCATAGACCCGAACGATCCCCACGCGCTTGAGAAGATCATGGATCTGACCGACGGTAAGGGGGTGGATTGCGCCATCGAGTGTTCGGGCAGCGTTGAGGCGGAGCGGTTCTGCATCGACGCCGTCCGAAGGAGGGGGAGGGTGGCCTTCGTCGGGGAGTGCGGCCTCGAGCTGAAGATCAGGGTCAGCCCCGATCTGATCAGAAAAGGTCTGACGATCGTGGGGTCGTGGCACTACAACCTGGCCGACTACCCGCGCGTCATGGAGGTGATACAGCGGTCGCCCCTCATCGACCTGCTCATAAGCCACGTCATACCGATGAGCAGGGTTCAGGAGGCGTTCGAGATATCCGCCTCGCATAAATGCGCCAAGATAATCCTCAAGCCGTGGGAGTAGAGCCGCCAGGAACTCTATATCGGTGAAGCTCGACGGGAAGGGTTTAATCAGCACCTGGGGTCACCGGGCGATCTCAACGCCGAGCTATTTAGCCATGGCTTCATCTGCCATATGCCCTCGAGGATCAGGTCGGGTTTGATCCCCGACCGATCCAGATCCTCTCGTTTGGTCACGCCCGTCAAAACCAGCACCGTAAATATCCCCGCGGCCTTGCCCATTTTGATATCCGTCCCCAGCCTGTCGCCGGCGATCAGGCATCTTTCGGGCGGCAGGTTCAGGTAGCTCATCGCCTCCTGTAGCATGATGGGGGAAGGCTTGCCGACGATCACCTCCACCTTTCTGCCCGAGCATGCTTCTAGGGCGGCTATGATCGAGGCGCAGTCCGGGTATTCACCGTCCCCCATGGGGCAGGTCGGGTCGGGGTTGGTCGCTATG
>QNBQ01000080.1 GCA_003645735.1 Candidatus Poribacteria bacterium | reverse complement strand
TAGGTGTTGATTATGTAGCGGGAGGCGAGCTGCTTGATCTCAAGGTTGGTCATCCCGCGAAACCTCCGAAGGGGAATGGATCTGCGCTCAAATTAGGGTAACTCAGGAGGTGTGAAATGTCAAGCCGCCTCCGGCCTGGTTTATAATCATTTTGCCAACCTCCTTTTGAGGGAAGAGCAAATAGAACGGATGACAGGCTCCCTCTCCATCTGAAGATCCAGAGGGAGATCCAACACCAAAAATAGCAATCCAATTCCTACAAAACTCAGCTCATCATCAGATGAAACGATCAACCTGCAAAACTGAGGATGACAAGCTTGAAAGCAAGCCCATAATCATTATGGCCATCATCTTTTGAATCAGCTCATCATCGCATCCGCTCAAGCTGAGCATCCTAAACCTGCTTTTCAGCTCCCTGTGTGTCTGCTCCTGCTGCATCCTTAAACAGATCAAAAGGGCAAACCAAGATCCAAGGGTCATCCTTCTTTTGCTTGATGCAAATCTTCAGCTTCATCTTTGATCTCCTTCCCCTGGGAAGCCTGAAGATGAAGTCGATGTTTTGATCCATGAGGAACCTGATGAGCCTCTGGCATCCAAACTCCCTATCTGCTATGAAGACAGATTTTGAAGGGCAGAATTTGAATAAGCTGCCTGAAGCAATCCAGGATGAACTCGTTTTGGGAGGGGCATTTCATCTCGTCTATGTCCGTAAAATGGGATCGATCTTCCACGGAAGGGGAAAGAGGTGAAATCGATGAGGATCAGGTTTGTCTTTGTGAGTTGGAAGATGAGGTTAGAAAGGGCACGCCAGAAGGAGAGGGAGGAGAATCTCTTGTTTTTCCTCAAAAGCCTCCATACTCTGTTGACTTTCGATTGTTTCAGGATGGGAAGGGGAAGATGCGCTGCTATCCGTCTTATTTTCGGCCATCTCGCTTTCATGAGCCCGTAAGCGGCGAATGCGATCGATTTGGATGTTGATTTGGTGCCCGATCAGGAGAGGGTCAAGTGTGGTTTTCATTTTTTCACCTCCTTTGGGGTGGTTTTCTCCTTCAATTTTACCTCCTCAAAGGAGGTTTTTTGATTACAGACCAGCCCATAGGTGGAGGTAGCGGCCGGAACCGATAAGGGCAGGCCGAAGGGTGTGATACTGGGAGGGGTAGTCTTCGCCACGGAGGAGCTGGGAGGGCCTTCTTCCCCATGGTATGAGGCGCCGGCATTCTTACGACTGGACGAACGGGGCATGGCCGTTAGAGGAGATATATGCTCATCTCATAGCGGCCTATCTCCTCTTCGGAGAGGAGAGGTATCCGGAGCCGGTGGAGACCCTGCTGGCGCTGGAGTTCGACCCTTCCCTCTACAAGGGAGGCGATCCCAGCCAGATCAGCTTCGTAGTCGAAAGGGCGAAAAACAGCTTTAACTCGCTGGTTCAGTTTCACAGGGTCATGACCGGGAGGTGTTCGATCGGTATATAACGGATTTCGACCTCCCCTACCTGGGGGCTATCCCGGCTTCCTCATCACAGGGGATAAAGGCTATATCATCAGAGCCCCCGAGAAGCTGTTGGGAATGATAAAGAGGAACCTCGACCGGTGGACCACCGGTTTGAAAGAAACGGACAGGGCGAAGCAAGCTTATGATCTGTCCTGGTTTTTAGAGTTGTGTATACTCAGGCGGATCGAAGCTGACGAGGGCAAAATATCCAGGCAGGCCGTCAGCTGGGAGGGGACGGGCTACGATTTCGCCGCCCTCGTGTAAAATCCACGGAAAAATCGGGCTGCGCCCATGGCGGCTGGAGGGATCTATAAGGACTCCTACGAAGTGGAGGTAGAGGGAGGAAGCTCCTGCCACTAGAGTTCCTCCATGTGCTTATCGTTATTTACTGCCGGAGGAGGCTTTCAAGCCCCGTTGAGGTAAATCGGTCTCAATCTCTAGATCGTCGACGAAGCGATGAAATAAACTAACATCACCAAAGACCTGCTATACGGGCAGCCTCGATTTACGATGTAAGGTTTCCCCTTCCTCGATGGGGGATGTGATCTTTACCCCACCTGACCTCTCCGCCTGTTTTCGCATCATTTCAATGAAGAGGATAAGCCACGTCGCCGGGTTCGCTGGATAGAAGGGAGCAGGGGGAACTAATTAAAGTTTAAGGACCCCATGCCTCAGGTTGAAGGGAGGGAAGGTTATGAGGAGGCGTTTATATACGCTAACGGCAGCGACTGCATCGGTGATCGGGGCGATGGCGGCCCTATACCTCCTGATGGGCAAATGGGCCGGGGAGATAGGAGGGCCTCCCATGACCCGGGAGATCGCGGGGCGGAGGACGATCGGCTTCCCGACGGGCACGGGGAGGACCGCCGAAGCGCCTTCGATCGACGGGCCGAAGCGGCCCGAAGGATCGGAGCTTGAGGGCGGAAGCGCCGAGAGGCCGGCTTCGGATATCGGAACCTCCGGGGAAGGCCCGCTTTCAAGGGAACGAGAAGAGGAGGCCGGAGAGACCGCGCCCGAGGTGAGCGGCGACCCAGGGGAAGGCGGCGCCGGGGCGATGGATGAGGCCGTTGTGGAAGCGGTGATCGAGCTTCGCGATCTCTCGGCGGAGTTTGAGAGGATAGTTGAAGGGATGCGGGAGGCGGTGGAGGAGGGGAGGACTGATGAGTTTTACGGGCTGGGGGATGAGATGGTCGAGACGGTCAGGGAGGCCTGGAGGCTGGCGTCGGAGCTGCAAAAGCTCTTCCCCGAGGACGTCCTCATCATAACCCGTAGGATCAGCCCGCCGCCTCTACATCTTGAGGATGTGCCGCTCATCGACCTGTTCATCCTCGTCAGGGAGAGCCTCGGCGAGAGGATCCCCGCCCTTAAAGTCTACCTTCCGATAAAGATCATGACCGTCGGCGGCATCCCCGAAGATGAGGGGATGAGCTTCAGCGATCTGGGGAGGATTTCGAGGATGAGGGAGCGCGGCGGGAGGTGGTGAGGGTTGAAAACCCGCCCAGGCTCGCCTATAATTCCCCTCGGAGGTGTTCGCGCGTGGAGGAGAGGAGGAAGAGGCTGGTAGAGGAGTGGCTCCGGATGAAGAGGCTCATACAGAGGCATATCTCCCCGCGCAAGATCATCCTGTTCGGCTCCTTCGCCAGGGGGGAGATCTCCCAATGGAGCGACATCGACCTGGTCATAATCGAGGAGACGGACAAACCCTTCTTCGAGAGGATCAGGGAGGCCCTGAGGATCATCAAGCCGAGGGTAGGGATCGATCTGCTGATCTACACCCCGGAGGAGATCGAAAGGGCGGCGAAGACAAGCCGTTTCATCAGGGAGGAGATCCTCGAGAAGGGGAGGGTGATAATGGGGAGCTTCAGGGAGGAGGGGCTTAAATGGCTGGAGTTCGCCCGGGAGGATATAAGGATGGCCGAGCTGGCGATGGGGGAGGGGATCTACAACCAGGTCTGTTTCCACGCCCAGCAGTGCGTTGAGAAATCGCTCAAGGCGATCCTGGCCGCCGAGGGGAGGGATATACCGCGCACGCATAAGGTGGTCGACCTGATCCCCGAGGTCAACGCCGTTGTGGGTGAGGACCTGTTCGAGAGGTTCGAGGGGATAGAGATCCTGGATCAATACTACATCCCGACCCGGTATCCCGACGCCGTGCTCGGGGTTCTGCCTGAGGGGATGCCGGGGGAGAGGGAGGCCGCCGAGGCGCTGGAGTTCGCCCGAGGGGTTTGGAGGTATGCTTCGGATCGGGTGAGGGCCGCCGGTTGATTTCCCCCTCAAACCCGTGTAAAATTTCCCCCCGACAAGCCCCGAACAGGAGGTAATCCCCATGGGTGATAAGGTGAAGGTGGGGTTCGTGGGGGCGGGCGTTTTGGCCAATCAGATGCATTACCCCTCCCTCGCCGAGTTCCCCGACGTCCAGATCGCCGCCATATGCGACATAAACGAGGAGAGGCTCCATTCCACGGCGGACAAATACGGCGTCGAGAGGAGATACACCGATTACAGGGAGATGCTGGATCGGGAGGAGCTGGACGCCGTATACGTCATCATGCCGCCCCATCACCTCTTCGACATCGTGATCAGGGCGCTGGAGGCGGGGCATAACGTCTTCATCGAAAAGCCGCCCGGCATAACCGCTTTCCAAACCGCCATGTTCGCCCGGCTCGCCGAGAGGAAGGGCTGCAAGACGATGTGCGGCTTCAACAGGAGGTTCATACCGCTCAACAGAAAGGTCAAGGGGATGGTCGAGGAGAGGGGACCGATCATCCAGTGCGTCTCCACCTTCTACAAGAGATCGAGCGCGGTCTACTACGGCGGGGCGGTTGATATGCTGACCTGCGACGCCATCCACGCCGTCGACATGTTGAGGTGGATGGGCGGGGAGGTCGAAGAAGTCCTTTCGGTTTCGGGCGCCTTCGGCGAGGATCTGAAGAACGCCTACAACGCGGTCGTCCGGTTCAAAGGGGGAGGGCTGGGGGTTCTGTGCGCGAACTGGGCCGTGGGGAAACGCGTTCACACCTTCGAGATGCACTCTTACGGGATATCCGCCTTCGTCAACCCGGACGATAAGGCGGTGATCTACGCCGACAACAAAGAGGAGCCGATCGCGGTCATCTCGACGACCGAGGCCGCCGGCAGCTCCGACAGGAGGATCTACTACGGCTTCTACCACGAAAACAGGCATTTCATAGACTGCATCAAGGAGGACAGGGAGCCGGAGACGAGCTTCTCCGACGCGGTCAAAACCATGGAGCTGGTCGAGAGGATAAAGGGAGGGCTGTGAGATGGAACGCAGGGCCGCCATAATAGGGTGCGGGGGCATCTCATCCGCCCACGCAAACGCTTACAAAGCGCTGGGGATACCCATAGTCGCCTGCGTCGATATCAAACGGGAGGCCGCCGAAAGCCTCGCCTCGAAGTTCGACATCCCCGCCGTCTACACCGATCACAGGGAGATGTTGGAGAAGGAGAGGCCGGACCTGGTGAGCATCTGCACCTGGGCCCAATCGCACGCCGACATAACGATCGACTGCGCCGAGGCGGGGGTTAAGGGGATAATGTGCGAGAAGCCTATGTGCAGGAGCCTGGGGGAGGCCGACGCGATGATCTACGCCTGCAGGCGGAACGACGTCAAGCTGGCCGTGGGGCACGTCAGGAGGTTCGAGCCGAGCTACCTGGAAGCTAAGAGGCTCATAGCCGAGGGGGCGATAGGCGAGCCCCTATACCTGGCCTTCCACACATCGGGAGGGCTTCTGAACAACGGGACACATCTGATCGACGCGGCCAAGTTCCTCATAGGCGATCCGAAGGCGGAGTGGGTCATCGGGCAGGTGGAGAGGAAAACGGACAGATACGAGCGGGGCGCGAGGATAGAGGATCTGTGCGCCGGGGCGATCTGTTTCAAGGGAGGGGTGAGGTGCGTCTTCGAGGTCGACACGCCGAACAGGCCCGGGATCGAGGAGCTGGAGGTATACGGGACGGAGGGGGTTCTGAGGGTCGGGTGGGGGAGGGGCGTCAGGCTGATGAGCGTCAAAAGAGCCGGCTGGGACGAGCGGAGGCCTAAAGGCGAAAGCCCGTTCGTGGCCCAGATAAGGGAGCTTGTGGGATGGGTGGACGGGGAGGTTGAGGAGCACAGGAGCTCAGGGGAGCGGGGCAGGGAGGTTATGGAGATCATGATGGCGATCTATGAGTCGGTCAGGAGCAAGGGGCTTGTGAGGATGCCGCTTCGGGTCAAGGTCAACCCCCTTGAGGTGATG
Source organism: Candidatus Poribacteria bacterium (assembly GCA_003645735.1). Classification (GTDB taxonomy): domain Bacteria; phylum Poribacteria; class WGA-4E; order B28-G17; family B28-G17; genus B28-G17. The sequence goes on along the minus strand of QNBQ01000080.1, from coordinate 1,297 downwards.
ATCGACGAGGGTTTCCTGGAGGTTTTGAAGCCGGGCAGGTATGACATAAGGCTCAGGTGAGGTTTCGATCATCCTTTTTCGGGGGAAGCGGGAGGAGGATGATCGCCGTCGTGCCCTTTCCGGGCCTGCTTTTCAGCTGAACGGTTCCGCCGTGCTCCTCTATGATCCTCTTGACGACGGTAAGCCCCAGCCCCGACCTGAGCTTATCGGTCGTGAAGAAGGGGTCGAAGGCCCTCTTGAGCACCTCCTCGCTCATCCCCTTGCCCGTGTCGGAGATCTCGATTTTGGCGGCGCAGCCGTCCTCCGTGGCGGAGCAGCTTATCCAGAGGTCGCCCCCTTCCGGCATGGCCTGGATGGCGTTCCTCATCAGCTGCATCAGCGCGTAGACCATCTGGTATTGGTCGAGCTTCATCCTGATCGGCTCCTCCGGGGCGGAGAGGTGGATCTTTATCCCCCTCTCCTCGCACTCCCTCCTCATGAGCGAGACGGCTGTGGAGATGAGGTCGAGCAGGTCGTGTTCCTCCAGCTTCAGGCCCATGGGTTGGAGGAAATCGAGGTTCTCCCTGAGAAGCTCCTCCAGCTTATCGGTCTGATCGATGATGGTCTGAACCAGCTGTCTGCGCTCGTCGGTGCTCTCCATCCGCTTGAGGATCAGCCTGGCGTATCCCCCTATGAGGGAGACGGGGTTTCTTATCTGGTCGGCGAGGCTGCTGGCCATCTGGCCGATGGCGGCCAGCCTCTCGGTGTGCAGCAGCTGCTCCTGCATGGCCCGCATCTCCTCGTTCGCCTGCCTCAACCTCTCTATCTGCTCGTCCAACCCCTGATAGAGCACCGACTTCTCTATGGCGACGGCCACCTGCGAGGCGAAAAGCATCAGGGTCTCGATCCCGTCCTCATCTATCTCCTCGCCGGACACGATGTTATCGACCACGATCACGCCCAGCGGCTCGACGTATGAGAGGATGGGCAGGACGACAAACTTCGACAGGTTGAGCTTCTCCAGGTAACCGTCCGTCGTTCCCCCCTCCCATCTGAGCGGCCTGCGGGTGAAGAGGGGCTTCACCAGGGGACAGGGCTGATCCTCGGAGATCGGTATCCTCATCTCCCTGACGACCCTGTTGAGGGGCGATTCCTCGACTGAGGCGCTGTAGCCGAGCACCATCTCCCTGAGGCTCCTGCGGTCGTCGTGCAGCTCCTCCCATATCCTCAGCCCCTCCTCCCTGGTCAGGGGGCCGACGCCCATCTTCCCCTCAAGCCAGGTTCTGTCCTCCGATGTGAGGAACAGCATCGCCCTGTT
>QNBQ01000079.1 GCA_003645735.1 Candidatus Poribacteria bacterium | reverse complement strand
CGTAAACCAGTCTTCCCGGATGGAGCTCCTCGACCACATACGGCACACAATGAAGGGCGAAGTTAGCCAGCGCTCGGCTTATGGCCGCATGATAGGAAGGTGAGACCAACCGCTTTGAGGAGAGCAACTTAGCCCATTCCTCGTCCCCCTGGGCGACCTTTTCCATCTGTTCCTTCGCATCGGGATGGAGGAGTTCGATGAATTTTGGAAGCCCTTCATGTGTCCCGGAGAGCCATCTACCCATGTGGTCCCCGTCCATCACCAAAATGGCGTAGTAAGCCAGGGGCTTTGTGCCTACCCTCTTGGTTAATTCTCCGAGCTTCCCCCTCAGCTCGTCAGCTGTCCTCGGGTCGAGGGCAATCCCATGAGCCCTTCTCACCCTCCCCGGCTCGAAGCTCTCAGAGAAAAGCCATTCGCCGTCTATTTTCACGAAGGTTTCCGCCGCTTTTTCCCTCGCCTTCCTCTCCAGTTTCGGAATGTTCATCCCCGAAAAGGCCACGCTTTTCAAAGGGGAATTCTCCAGGGCATTACAAAAATCCCGGACGGCTTCGACAACCTTTTCGTCTCCCATTCGGTCCAGCACCTCTTGAACAAAGGAAGCGGCGGCCACGCTGTCCGTGGAGGGAAAATCGCCCTTCAATCCCAGCTCCCTTTGAACGAACCTCTTGACGGCGCAGACGGCGCAAAGCCGCTCCCTTCCCTCTCGTCTCACGTGAGGGTGAAGCCTCTCGGAGATGCGCTCCCAGAACCTGCGTCCCGACCAATCGCTTCCATCGTTGAGGGCCTCCCTTTCCCCACAAACCGTGCATTTACCTCCGGGCTCCTCGAACGGCGAGAATTCCCTTAATGACTTACGCGCTCCCAGTGCTCTTTCGACGAGCTCAAAGCAGGCCGCGTAAACGGTGCCTGCGTTGTGTGGATATTTCCCTTTCACCTTCAACACGTCCAAGAACTTCCCGCTCCCCGTCAGATCTCGATAGAGCTCGGCTATCTTCTGTGGGCTTTCGGCCCAGGGGTAGGCCGCCCAATAGATCCTCGGGGAGGTTTTGAGGAAGGCCTTAACCTGTCTTTCCCAGATTTTCTGGGCCTTCTCAATATCGGGGGTTACTCGCAGCAACGCTCGCCAAACCCTGTCTGCTAAACGTTGCCACTCCTGATAAACCGCTTCTTCCGCTTCCTCGGCGATGTTGTTTGCCTCCTCAGCGGGCACGAGGGCCATGAACTTGTTGGGAAAGGTAGCCAACCTGAGCAGTTTCTCATCAGGTTCTTGGGATAAGATCCGCCTGTCATGAAGCCATTTATCCACCAGAGGCTGGCCTAAGAGGGAGGGGTAGAGCACATGATCAGGGCCGAGCTTCTCGACCACGGCCTTTACAGCCTGCCAGGTGAGGTAGGAGAGCAAATAACTTCCCATCCACAAATCCCCCGTCCTCCGGGCGGAGGCGATGAAGCTCTGGACGGGAGCGATGGAGAATGCCAGCAGAGCGGGATCTTTCAAGGAGGCGAAGGCGCTGACCAGCCGTGCGTGGTGCAGGAGGGGATGATCCGGGATTCGCGTATCGGCTGGGAGTTGCCCCCAACGCCCCTCAGGAGCTTTTTCGCTCAATTCCTCTTCTAGCCTCCTCCAGAGCAGGAGGAAACGCAAATTCGGTTCCCGAGCTTGTTGACACAGCTTCTTGACCGCTTCAATTTGAGCGTCCGCTGCTCTCTCCGGTTCCAGATCGATGGAGAGGAACATCTTCTGACCGGAAATGGGATGGGTGATCCACGCCTTCCGAGTCCATTCAAGCACCTTGATATCTTGGGGGAAGTTCAACCTATCGGTTGCGGCGGCTATTTGATCGGCAATTTCAGAGACGACCTCCCATTCGGGGGGAGGTTCAGACGACAAAGCGATCTCCCTTAAGGATCTGGCACGCTCCTTGTGGCCCTTTATCTCAAAGACTTTGTCGGGGGGATCATGGAGCAGAGCCGTGATTTTCCTCTGCCACCAGTCGGTCATACTGGCACCTCCTTAACCCCCCAAATGACCTGGCCGTGAAAGGTTTCCAAAAAGCCCCGCAACTCCTTCCAATCCAAGCGCGAGCGCAGTCCCGGGTTAACCTCGGACACCATAGCTGTAAGCACCAAGGTGTATCCCCCGTTTCTCAACCTTGTGACATGAACATGTATAGGGGAAGCTTGTCGTGGAGCTGCCCAACCTAACGCTGGATTTTTAAAATCATGAGCTTTCCGCATGACCTCTCGAATCGCAGACTGCCAATTGTCAAAGATTTCATTCGTCACTTTCACCTGAGACCAATTAGGGTGAAGAAAGGGAAACGGAGGAAGCTCCTGAGATAAATTCTTGGACTGTCCGACGAACTTCTGAACGGTCTCTACCGCTTGTCCAACGGTTTCCCTCAAATGTTGTCCTAGCTCCTCTGGTGTCGTTGCTCGGATCGCCCACTCTTCAGGCTCCAAGATTTCTAGACTGCCAAACCCTCGACGGCTCCGGCGTCCTAAGCCACCAAGGTTGCAAAGCAGACGCAGCGCGGATGTCGTCATTTCCAGAGATTGCGCATCATAGCTGAGGAACGAAATGACCAAGGATGAGCCTGGGGGAAATCCTTTGAATCTAAAACGTGGGGACTTATGCGGCAGAGGATTGTAATCCTGGGGTTCCTTAACCGCCAACCACTTCGCCTTTACAGCCACAGCTGAAGCGTGTTCTGTGCTTCCAAAGACGCGGCTTTCATGCTCAAAAACCTTCCTGGAATCGCCTCCGAGCGCTCCTCCCAGGAGCGCCCTGAGCCAAAAGCGAAGCACCCCCCGAAAGGAAGCCGCCCTCAATTCAGGATTTCCCCTCGGGTCGGAGCCTCCCATGAAAAGAGGTGTGATGAGCCTTAGTTTGACCGAAATTTCCACGCCGCTCACCGCCTTCCCGTTGAGATCCAAGGCTCAGCCTAGGCCTAATTTATCAGAAACTCAAACGCCAGTCAATAGATATGCCTTCCCGAATCCTTAGGAACTCCTTCCCAAAACGACCTCCCTCAAATCGGCGATCAAACGGAGGCGGTTCACCCTCCCGCTTAAACCGCGATATCTCCTATACTTCCTGTAAACGGAGTTGAGTTGGTTGGCCACGGTTTTGGGGCTTCTGTGAAGCCTCTCCGCAAGCTCCACGTTCGTCAGCCCCTCGCTCACCAAAAGCTCCACCAACTCCCTCTCCGATCGGGTCAGCTCGTGCTCCAAGAAATACCTCAGCTGGATGCGATCCGCGATCTCAACCCTCCTCCGATGAGCCTTTAACGCCTCCCAGGGGTCCTCCCTCAGAACCAGCTCGGTCATAACCGGCGAAACCATGCTCCACCTCAAAACGGGAACCGGGACCAAAACCACCCTCTCCCCCGGTCGGGCGTGCAGCCTGTCCTCCCTCCGAAGGATATCCTCCGAAACCAGATGCCAGACCCTGTCATCGTCATCGAAAAGCAGCTGAGCCACCGCCATCCCGTAGACGGACATGACCTTCCTGCCGCCGGCTATGCTCAGATGAACAACCCTTCCCTCCCGCTTCTCGTTTAAAACCGCCTTATATATCGCCCTGAAAGCGGCCCCCGCATCCTCCTCCGTGAGTATGTCGCTCACCACGCGCCCATCCCTCTCTATCGGAACGAATCGGAACTCCACCGGTCGATCCAGCCGGGAATAATATGAGCTCGCCTCCTCCCTCAACCTGCCCACCGACTCCCTCATCCCGTCGATCGAGTCGTCCGTGTGGATCACCACCGCCCGGTCGATAGGCATTCCTCTGTTCAAAAGCTCATCCAAAGCTAACGTCACCACCTGGGGTTTAACCCCCAAGGTCGCCACAAACGATCCCATCCTCATCCCCTTCCCCTCCCCGCCACCTCTATCATCCCGAAGCCCTGACCGTTCCGCTCCCCTAAGCCCATTTCATACGCCACCCTCATCAGAGAAGGGTCGCCCCTCATCGTCAGCCTCATCTGAAAGCCCCTCACCTTCGTCCCCCTGACGCTCTCCATCTTCGATTTGAAAGGCGGGTGAAACTCGAACTCGACATCGCCCCCAGGTTCCCCGCCGTAAAAGGCCAGATGCTTCCTCCTGAGGTTCAAACGCAAAACCCTCGCGAAATCTGGCTGATCCGGCCTCAAGAACACCTTCTCAAATTTCCCGCCCCTCCTCACCCCCGTCGATGCCACCACGGGCGAAAGCGTCTTGAACTCCATCTCGCCCCCGCACTCGGGCGGCGGCATCACCTCCACCCGCTCGACCCCACAGGCGACATCCCCTATCCTCACCTCCTCCATCATCAAAAGCCCCGCCGCCAAAGCCTCTGCCAGCGCCGGGATGGGCGTGGAGAAAAACCACTCGACCTCCCCCCAAACCACTATCCCATCCCGATGCGCCTCGCCCCGGCGGGGGAACAGATATGAGAAGGTGAAGGGTTTGTAAACCTTCCCATCGGCCGACAACCCCAGCTCGTGAACCTCCCTCGCCACCTCGGGGGCGCTCCCCCTCACCGCGGCGTAGATAAGCCCCCTCAACCTGTTCAGATAGCCCCACCTGACCAGGGAGGGGCCGGGGAAGCTGAAGACGATCCTCAACCTCACGCCCAAAACCTCCAAACCTCGGAGATCCCCGGGCGAGGGGGATTATACCGGGGGACGAGCCGGCGGTCAACCCGCCCGATCTTGCTCTGAACCTTCGGTTTCTGTTATACTCATTCCGCCCGATCACCTGAGGAACGGAGGACATCGGATGAAAGCGGCCGTCCTTCACAAGGTCAGGGACATCAGGATAGAGGAGCTGCCCAAGCCTCAGATAGTCAACGATGACGACGTGCTGGTGAGGGTCAAGGCGGTGGGGGTGTGCGGGTCGGACATCCACTTCTACATGCACGGCAGGATAGGCGATTTCGTAGTCGAAAAGCCGCTCATACTCGGACATGAAAGCGCGGGGATCGTGGAGGAGGTGGGGAAAGGGGTCAAGGATCTGAAGCCCGGCGATAAGGTGGCGCTCGAGCCGGGGATACCCTGCAGGAGGTGCGAGTTCTGCAAATCGGGGAGATACAACCTCTGCCCCCACGTCAGGTTCTTCGCCGCCCCGCCGGTAAACGGTGTCTTCGCCGAATACGTGGTCCATCCCGCCGACTTCTGCTTCAAGCTGCCTGAGAACGCCTCCCTGGAGGAGGGGGCGATGGTCGAGCCGCTATCGGTCGGCCTTCACGGGGCGATCCTGGGCGGCGTCAGGCCGGGCGACTGGGTGGCCGTGCTGGGGTCGGGACCTATAGGGCTGATGGCCCTTCAGGCCTCCCTGGCCATGGGCGCGTCGAGGGTCATATGCGTCGATCTCTACGATTTCAGGCTCAAGCTGGCAAAAGAGCTGGGGGCGTCCGAGACGATCAACGCCAAAGAGACCGATCCGGTCGAGGCGATCGCCGATCTGACCGGCGGGAGGGGGGTCGACGTGGTGTTCGAGGCCGCCGGCGTCCCCAAAACCTCCCAGCAGGCGATAGAGATCGCCAGGCCCGGCGGAACGATCGTCCACATCGGGCTGGGCGAGCAGGAGGCGGTGCCGATGAACATCGTGAAGATGATCTTCAAGGAGCTGAGGCTGCAGGGCATCCACAGATACGCGAACATCTACCCCAGGGCCATAAAGCTCATAGCCTCCGGCAGGGTCAAGGTCAAGCCGATGATAACCGCCAGGCTCCCGCTTGAGAGGGTGGAGGAGGCGCTGAGGATGCCGGTGGAGAGGCCTGATTCCACAATCAAGGTGATCGTGGAGATCTGAGGGCATGGAGTGGCTCGCTCCCCCTCTATCCCGCTGGGGCTACCCGTTCATATTGCTCGTGACCTTCTTAGAGATGACGGTGGTCGTCGGCCTGTTCATCCCCGGGGGGGCAGCCATCGGCATGGCCGGGTTCCTGGCCGCAAGGGGGATCCTCAGGCTCAAATACGTGATCCTATACGGGTTCATCGGCGCCCTGCTGGGCGACCTGGCCAGCTACCTGCTGGGGAGATACGGGGTGGCGAGGTTCGCCTCCAGGCTGGGCAAGCTGATCTTCACGCGGGGCAGGGAGATAGAGAGGGCGAGGCGGTATTTCCTCAAACACGGCGGCAAGGCGGTCCTGCTCGGCAGGTTCACCTTCCTGCTCAGGGGGTTCCTCCCGTTCGCGGCGGGCATGAGCCGGATGAACCCGGTCAAGTTCCTCCTCTACGACGCCCTGGGGGCGGCCAGCTGGTGCGCGCTTTTCTCCTGCGGAGGGTTCTTCTTAGGGGAGGGGTGGAGGAGGATCGAGAGGTTGCTGGGGGCGACGGGGATGGCCGTGATCCTCCTCGCCGCCCTCATAACGCTCGCCTATCACCTATGGAGGAGGAGAAAGACCGCTTAAAGGAGATATTCGAGGCGATATTCGCCGGGGCGGAGATGGGCATCGCCCTGCTCGACCTCCGGGGCAGGGTTTTGAAGCTCAACCCCGCCCTGAGGAGGCTGGCCCCCTCCCTCAAGCCGGGAGAGCCGCTTTGGAAATCGTTGGCCATCTACAGGCGATCGGAGGGCGACGGATGGCTCGATGAGGGGCTCCGAAGGCTCGCCTCCGGCTCGACCGGCTCCGTCGAGGGGGAGGTCTTCGTCAAGCCGAGGGGGGATCGCCCGAGGCGGGCGCGCGTCAAGCTCCTGAGGGCCGGGGAAGCGATCGCCCTCCTCCTCCACGAGGACATATCCAACGCGCTCGAGGAGATGGCCGCCGGCATCGCCCACGAGCTTAACAGCCCCCTCGACGCCGCCATCAGATACGTCGGCTTCCTGCTCGAGGACATGCTGGAGGACGATCCCAGGAGGAGATACGTCCTCAGGATAAGGGATGCGCTGGAGCGGATGGAGGGGATCGTCAAGGGGATGCTCCGGCTGGTCAGAGGCGGACCGGAGCCGTTTGCGCCCGTCGATATAAATCAGGCCGTCAGAAGGGCCGTGGAGCTGTTCGAGGATCGGATGGCCGAAAGCGGGATAGAGGTCGAGCTGGACTTGGACGAGCGGATCCCGAAGCTCCTGATGGGCGATATCGAGCAGGTG
>QNBQ01000078.1 GCA_003645735.1 Candidatus Poribacteria bacterium | reverse complement strand
CTCCTTCACCTCGTCCAGCAGGCTTTCCCGCCTCTCGGCCGTGACCCTCAGCGCGGCGTATCTGTCCTGTCTTATCACGTCCTCGAACTTCCGGAGGAGGAAGAGCACGACCAGCGCCAGCACCGCGGCCTCAACCGCCAGCAGGTATGACCCTATGCCGATGGCTATCCCCACCCCGGCGGTGAACCAGACGCATGCGGCCGTTGTAAGCCCCCTGACCACGTTCCCCGACCGGAATATCACGCCCGCCCCCAAAAAACCTATCCCGGTGACTATCCCAGCCACGAGCCTTCCCAGGTCGATCCTCAAAACGGCCTGGCTCGTCAGGTTTTGATGGTATCTGTAAAGGTCGAGGGAGGCGATCGTGATGAGGGTGGCGCCCAGGCAAACCATGATGTGTGTCCTGAGGCCGGCCGCCCTGCCGTGGAACTCCCTCTCCAACCCCAAAACTCCCCCCAGCGCCAGGGCCAATCCGATCTTCACAAGATTCTCCACTTCGCATCCCTCCCCTCACGCCCTCGGATGTGCCTTTTCATAAACCTTCTTAAGCCTCTCGGCGGTTACGTGGGTGTAGATCTGTGTCGTGGCCAGGTTCGCGTGGCCTAGGAACTCTTGGACGACCCTCAGATCGGCCCCCGCCTCCAACATGTGGGTCGCGAAGGAGTGCCTCAGCGTGTGCGGGGAAATTTTCTTCGTTATCCCCGCCCGCTGGGCGTATAAGGCGAGCCTCTCCCTGAAGTTCCGCTCGGTCATCCTCCTGCCCCTCTCGCTCAGGAAAAGCGCCCTCTCCTCCCTCCCCTTTAAGAAGCGACCCCTCAAGCTCAAATAAAGCCTCAACGCCTCCTCGGCGACCCTCCCGAACGGGACGATCCTCTCCCTCCTCCCCTTCCCCCTGACCCTCACGAGCCTGTTCTTCAGATCGACGTCCTCCAGGTCGAGCGCCACCAGCTCGCCCACCCTCATCCCTGTCGAATACATCAGCTCCAGCATCGCCTTATCCCTCGCCTCCAAAGGGTTGCTCTGATCCGGCGCCTCAAGCAGTTTCTCGACCTCTTCGACCGTCAGGAACTCGGGCAGCTTCCTCCTCCAGGAGGGGGTGTGCACCGATGAGGTGGGGTCGCGATCGGTATAACCCATCCTCCTCAGAAACCTGTAAAACGACCTCAAGGCCGAGACCTTCCTCAAAACGGTCGACCTGCTCCTGCCCTCAAGCTGGAGCTTCGCCAGATATCCCCTCACCGCGAGGTGATCCGCCTCCAGAGGGGAGCCGATCCCAATCCCCTCAATATACCGCTCGAACTCCCTCAGATCGGCGGCGTATGACCTAATGGTGTGGGGCGAGTAGTTGCGCTCGACCTCGAGATACCTCAGGAACCTAGAGATGAGATCGCTCATCCCAAAGCCCTCCTCACAGCCTCCAAGACCTCATCGACCGTTATGGAGAGCATGCACTTCCTGTCTCGGCAGTAGGTATTATAACACGGCGAACAGGGCGGGGGGTGATGGAGGACCGTGTGTCCCTCGCCGTATGGGCCGTGTCTCAAAGGAGAGGTGGGGCCGAAGAGGGCGACGGTCGGCGTCCCGACAGCCGCCGCGATATGCATCGGCGCGCTGTCGGGCGTGATGAGCAGGTCACAGATCTCAAGCAGCGCCCCCAGCTGAAATACGTCGGTTCGACCGGCCAGGATCAAAGGATGCGCCCTCGAAAGCGACGCGATCCGCTCGGCCTCCTCCAGATCCTCCTCCGAGCCGGTCAGAACCACCTGCACGCCCAAATCCGCTTTCAACCTCCGTATCAGCTCGGCGAACCGCCCCGCCTCCCAACGCTTGGACGGCCATGTGGTGAACGGGTTGACCGCCACCAACGGCTTCCCCGGATCTATCCCCTCCTCCTTCAACAGCCTCCTGATATAGCGCCTCTCCTCCTCGCCGTGCCAGAACTCAAGCCTCCCCTCCCCCTCGGCCCCGGCGAGCCGGGTCACTCTCAAATACCTCTCCACCTCGTGTATCCACTTCTCATCCGGGATCGACCTCGTCAGGAGGAGGCCCCGCATGGAGGCGTTGGATCCGACCCTCTCCGGAACCCCGGCGGCCAACGCCAACAGCGCGCTCCTCACGGAGTTGGGGTGGAAGATCAGGGCCAGGTCGAACCTCCGCTTCCTGAGCCGGGCGGCCATCTCGATGAACCCCTTCAGCCCTCTGTCCTTCCCCCTCTTGTCGTAGACGATCATCTCATCGACGTATGGGTTCCTCATCATCAGCCGTTCGACCAGCGGGTTGACGAGCAGGGCGAGGTGGGAGCGGGGATACCTCCTCTTCAAGGCCCTAAGGGCGGGGGTGAGCAACACCATATCGCCTATCCAACCGCCGGTCTGCATCGCTAGGATCCTCTCAAAACCTCTTCGCATCTCCCCTCAACCCACCTCCAGACCTCCTCGACGGATATGGAGCCCATACACCTCCTCCCGTCGCAGCTCTTAAACAAACGACATGGAGAGCAGGGGGCGTCGCCTTTGATGGCATGACAGCCCGGCGCCCATGGGGAGAACCTCGCGGGATCGCCCGGGCCGAAGAGGCCGAGGGTCGGAACCCCGACGGCGGCCGCCAGATGCATCGGGCCGGTGTCGTTCGAGACGAAAAGGTGGCAGGTGGAGATCAGCGCGGCCAGCTCGATGAGGTTTAAACCCTCAAAGGGGTGGGCGCGGCGGCCTATGAGCGAGGCGACCCGCTCGGCCAAACCCCTTTCGGACGGCCCGCCGAACACCAAGATGTGAGCTCCGAGCTGATCCACGGCCCTGCGCCCCACCTCGGCGAACCTCCCCTCGCCCCACATCTTGGAGGGCCACCCGGCCCCCGGGAACAGGCCGATCCTGATCCCCTCGCCGGGCACCCCTCTCTTCCCCAGCTCCCCCCAGGCCCACCTCTTGAAACGCTCCGGGACGCACACCTCGACGGGAGGGATCGGCTTCGGATCGATCCCGAGCGGCCTGAGAAGCGAGACGTGTCGCTCGACGATATGTCCTCCCTCATCGGATACCGGATCGGTATACAGCGGGGAGAGCTGCCCTTCGTATCCGATCCGCTTCCGGGCGCCGCTCAGGAGGGCTATAAAGGCCGTCTTCAACCTGTTGTGAAGGTCGATCGCCACATCGGCTCGACCAACGATCTGCCTCAGGGAGGCCGGTTTGAGAGGGATGACCTCGTTCAAATCCGGATCCCATTTGAACAAATCGGCGAATTTGGTGTTCACGACCATGGAGATGCTAGCTGAGGGAAAGCTGCGGCGCAACGCCTTGACGACGGGCGTGCATAGGATCACGTCTCCGAGCGAGCTGAGCCTGATCAAAAGCAGCCTCACCTTTGAGCGTCGCCCCCTGAGGCAAGCTCCATCCAACGGATGATCTCCGCCCCGAACCTCGGGAAGACCCTCAGCCCCTTGATGAGCGCTTTGTGCACCTCTTCGGGATCGATCCTCACGTATTCGTGAACCAATACGTTCCTGAACCCTCCCAGCCCCTTCAGCTCCTCCCGCAGCTCGGACGATATGACCCCCACCTCTCCCAGCTCCGCTATCAGTCCCTCGTATGAATCGGGATATCTGCCGAAATGGGAGGCGAGGATATGGGATGCGATGTCGAATATCAGGTTCGCGGCCGCCAGAAGCCCTCTCTCCACCGTCCATCTCAGGCTCAGGTTGGATCTCAGCTCATCCGGGGAGACCCCCCTATACTTCCCCAGCTCGGTCAGGACGGCGTCGAGCTCCTCCAATCTCCTCCTGACGGCCTGGACGTCGAGCGTCATGCGCCGAACCTCCTTTTGAGCAGCTCGAACCTCCTCCTCATGATCGGCTCAAAATCGAGGTATTTCCTTATCACGTCCATCTCGAACCTGTTTTCGTCCTCATCGCTTCGCTTGTAGATGAGCTTTCCCTCCCTTACGATCCTCATCTTCAGGTCGAGCGGGGCGGTTTTGAGATCGATCAGGTCTACCCGTTCCGTCCCGAGGTGCTCCATTATGGGAACCCTAAGCTCGTAGGCCGGCGAATCGCTCAGCAGGGCTATATCCACGTCCTCCCCCTCCTCCCCCCTGGCCAGCGAGCCGAAGAGATATGCGAGGATAACTCCTTTCCCCTTCAGCAGCTCCGGGAGGGTCTCGATCCTCCTGTGTATATCCCCCGGCAGCGGGGATCTGTTCCCGAACCTCCCTTTGACGCCGATCTTCGTTCACCTCCGTTTAGAGGTTGGCAGATTTCAGGGTTCAAGCCTCTCGACGAACTCGATTCTATCGAAATGCCTGTCGTAGCTGTAGATCTCTTTGATTCCACGGCGTCGCATGAAAACAGCGTTATAGGCATCAACATAATCGACATTTTTGCTCCCGAAGAGCACCAGCGATTCTATAACCGCACCTTTGTCGGGGACATGTATGCTTGGCAAGCTGAGGAGGGTGAGAAGCTTTTCAACTACCTCAGCCTTAGGAAGCTTGTAGAAGGAGAGAAGCGTCCACACAAGCTCTGCTACAACTAGATGTGAGACGATTAGATGTTCTTTCCCCTCGGCGACTCTGGCGAGGAGTTCCTTACATCTTTCGAACTTCTCGCGATCGTCGGCTGTTAAAAACCTGAGGAAAAGATTGGTATCGGCAAACTTATACTTCATCTCGCAGCTCCTCGACAACTCCTTGAGCTACAGCTTCCTTGACCTTTTCTCTAACCCTTTGGAAATCGGTCGGTCTCTCGCTTTCGGGAGGATTGATGGAGCCGGCGAGCGACATCAAATCCCCCTTCAAAGGTCTAAGGGTTATCACCTCTCCCTCAATGGTTACTAAGAACCTATCCATTGGCTTAAGGCCGAGCTTCTCCCTGATCTCCTTCGGTATGGTGATCTGCCCCTTTGAGGTTAGGGTTGTCACGGGCATCTTTATCCCTCCTCTTGCTTCCCCACCTCAGCCAGAATTATACGCTTTCCCCCGGGAAATTTCAATCACAGGCGGTCGGGGCTGCCCGCCCGCGCCGTTGACGACTACAAGTGGTGAATGGTATAATACTGACCGGTCAGTCATAAGGAGGGATATGATGCAAGGGGGGAAGAGGGATCTCATACTCGATGCCGCTGAAAAGGTTTTCAGGGAGAAGGGGTTTCATCTGGCGACACTTGACGAGATAGCCTCCAAAGCGGGGGTGGCCAAGGGGACGATCTACCTCTACTTCAAGGATAAGCTCGATCTCTTCCTCTCCACGGTCGAAAGGCGGTTTCGGGAGCTGATAGACGAGCTTGAGGGGATGAAGGGGAGGTTCGACGACCCGGTCGAGGCAATAAGCGGGATGACCGACGTACTGTTCAAATTCGCCAGATCGGCGGAGCGGCTCGTAAGACATATGACCCCGGAGAAGCTCAGAAAACCCCCGCCCGGCAAGCTCGGAGTCAAGGCCCACATGGAGATGGTCAGGGAGAAGGTCTTCAAGCCGATCGAGGAGGTGATCGGGATACTGAGCGGATGTGTGAGTGAGGGGCAGGCGAGGGGGGGGTTCAGGGCGGATATAGATCCCAAGCTGGCCGCTGTGGCGCTGATCTCCATGATAAGGGGCGTGGTTTTCTTGAAGATCGGCATACCCGAGCTGGGGATCGACACGGCGGAGAGCCCCAAACAGGTCAAAGCGCTCTTTTTAAACGGGATCATGGAGGGGTGAGATGAGGATCGGGAGATGGCTCGGCGTCTTGATCTGGGCCGCCCTGATGTCGTCGATCGGGATGGCCGGCGATGTCAGGGTCTTCACGCTTCAGGAAAGCATAGAATACGCCTTGAAACACAGCAAGGCGGTCGCGCTGGCTGAGGAGAAGGTGAGGGCGGCTGAGGCCGCGCTGATGGAGGCCAGATCCAGGGCTATGCCTCAGATCTCGACCAACGCCTCCTACCTCTACTACGGCAAGCTTCCCAAGGTGACGCTCGAGCTTCCCGCCCTGGGAGGGCTGACCCCTCAGCCCGCCCCCGCTATGAACGGGCTTCAACAGCCCATGACTGGCGTGGGGCTGCCGACCAGGGAGATGCAGCTGACCATGGGCGCCAAGAAGAACTTCCAGGCGGGCGTGACCGTCCAGCAGGTGCTGTTCGCCGGCGGGTCGATCTACAACTCGATAAAGGGCGCGGAGCTGAACCTGGAGGCGGCCAGGCTCGACCTGGAGGCGACCAGGCAGGAGGTGATCTATCAGGTCAAGGAGGCCTTCTACGGCGTCCTGTTGGCCCACAAGCTGCTCGACGTGGCCCGGAAGGCGGTCAGGCAGGCCGAGGAGCACCGAAAAACGGCGGAAAACCTGGTCAAAAGCGGTGTGGCCACCAAATACGATCTTTTGAGGGCGCGGGTCGCCGTCGCCAACGCTAAGTCACAGCTCATCCAGGCCCAGAACGCCCTCCGGCTCGCCAAGGAGCGGTTCAAGCTGGCGATCGGCTTCGAGGGGCCGGGCGAGGTGGATGTGAAGGGCGAGCTCAAGGCGGAGGAGGTCGAGTTCGATCTGAGCCGGCTGCTCGAAAAGGCCCTTCAGAACAGGCCCGATCTGAGGGCGATGAGGCTGAGGGCCGAATCGGCATCCAAGATGCTCAACGCGGCCAAAGGCTCCTTCCTGCCGACCGTATCCCTCATCGGCAACTACGGCTACACGGACAACGAGAAGCAGGAGGGGCAGACGACGTGGAGCGTGATGGTGAGGGCCGATCTGCCGATATTCACAGGCGCGAGCAGGTATTCGAGGGTGAGGCAGGCCGAATCGGCGATGAAACAGGCCCGGCTGGGTGTGGAGCGGATGGAGGAGGGGGTTAAGCTTGAGGTGAGGGCGGCTTACATGGAGCTGGAGCGGGCCAGGGCCACGCTCGAAGCTCAAAAGGAAGCGGTCAAACAGGCCGAGGAGGGCCTGAGGATAGCCAACCTCCAATACCGCAACGGCGTCATCACCTCGGTTCAGCTGGCCGATGCTGAGCTGGTCTACACGCAGGCCCAGCTCGGGTATTATCAAGCTTTACACGATTACGTCTTGGCGATAGCGAAGATCAAAAAGGCGATAGGGGAGGAGTGAAGATGGCCGGAGCGTTTCGAACGGCGATTTTGATCGTCTTGGCGTTTTCGATCGCGATCATCCCCG
>QNBQ01000077.1 GCA_003645735.1 Candidatus Poribacteria bacterium | reverse complement strand
GCCCAGGGAGGTGGCGAGGGTCGCCTTCGCCAGAGGCGGCGAGCTGGAGAAGGCCCTCGACATAGGCGACGTCAGCGGGGTTATCAGGACGAAGGACGGGTTCCACGTGGTCAAGCTCGAGGACAGCAGGTTCTTCAGCGGGAACATCTTCCTGTTCACCGGGGACATCTACTCCTACGGGCGCAGGGAGACCTATAAAACCGGCAGGAGATGGGATTTCATCTTCAACCACCGCCAGCTGATCTCAACCCCCTGGGACAGCAGGGCGCGCCAAAGAAGGCTCATCCTGCTCACCAAAGCCTCGCTGGGCAGGCGGACGCTGCTCTACACCCCCATCTCATCATCCGAGCTGAGGACGTTCGCACAGCTGACGTGGACCACCCTTATAGGCAGGGCGACGGCCAGGGAGCTCCCCTCGAGGTTCACGGCCAAGCTCACGCTGGACAAAACCTTCGAGCTGGGGGAGGAGGAGAGCTATGCGATCCAGGAGCTGCCCGAGCTTTACATGAGCTGGTCGGGCGGGAAGGTGAGGTCGCTGCCGATCCTCAAACAGATAAACAAAACGCTGAACTCGATCGCGGACAAAATACGCTCGGAGCGGTTCCCCATCCTGACCCTCCCAACCCTCGACAACGCCTATATCGACGCCGACCTGACCGTGGGAAACTACTACAAAGCCGTCTACGGGAAGGAAAGGGACATATACCTTCAAACGGGCGAGATGGGCGTCAACTTCAGCAAGGAGGGGACCATAAACCTCACCAGATACCACGAGATCCCCTTCAGGATAAGCGGCGACCTCGACCTCATCTGGCACTCCAAGGACAGAAGGGGGAACAGGAACATATTCCTGTGGAAATACGGCCTGAACGCCTCCGCATCGATCGACCTGTTCAGGATCTACGACATAAGCTTCATACCCAAGGCTAACAAGCTGCGGCATGAGATCAGCTTCAAGGCCAGCTTCGATTACACCCCCGAGATCAAACGGCGCAAATACCTTTACCCCTTCGGCCCAACCGCCTACGCCTTCGAGAGGAAGAGACTATATCTGGAGCTGAGCTCAAGCATAGAGATAAAGACCAGGAAGAACGTCAAATACCAGCTGCTCTCCTTCAACGCCTACACAACCCGGGATTTCGCCAGCCCCAGATATCTGGGCTACAGGAAGTGGGATTACATCAGGAGCAGCCTGTCGATCAGGCCCACCCCCTCCGGGAACCTGAGCCTGAGCTTCACCTCCACACACGACCCCAATCCCCGCGACGGCAAGAGGTTCAAGCAGGTCGGCTTCAGCTCAAGCCTCTCCTACAGAAGGGGGGATTACACCAGGGGATGGGAGTTCCACATCGGAAACCAGTTCACCAAGTTCTACCAGACCCCTTACAGGACGATCTTGTTCGGGTTCGACCTCAGGCCGAGCAGGCTGTTCCAGCTGGAGGTGGACGTCCAATACGACTGGGTCAGGAAGGACTTCTACTCACAGAGGCTGACGCTGAGGAGGAACCTGCACGACTGGGACCTCAGGATAACCTGGTGGAGGATAGGATACGGGGCCAGCCTTAGGAAGGATTTCACCTTCCAGATCAACCTCATAGCCGACCCATCGGCGGCGATAGGCATCGGGTATGACGCCGTGCTGGAGTCGTGGGGCATAAGGACGCTGCCGGTGGGCATGCCCTATTACGGGTTCATCGGGAGGGGATTGGGGAGAAGCTACGGAGGGTATTGAGATGCTTCGCAGCCGAAGGATGAGGGAGCTTTCGCCCGAGGCCGACCCCTTGAGGCTGGGGTGCGGCTGGGGCGTCGAGGATCTCGATAAACCCTGGGTTTTGATCGAGACGACCTACGGCGAGTCGATGCCCGGAAGCGCCCACCTGGCGGAGCTGGCGGATCACATAAGGGACGGCGTGATGGAGGCGGGCGGGGCGGCCGCGAGATACCACTGCACCGATATGTGCGACGGGATCGCCCAGGGGACGGACGCCATGTGTTACTCGCTCCCATCGAGGGAGATCCTGGCGATGGTCGTCGAGATGCACGCCACTGCGGGCCACTTCGACGGGATGGTCCTCTGCTCCAGCTGCGACAAATCGATACCCGCCCACCTCATCGCCATGGCCAGGGCGAACATCCCATCGCTCATCCTCCCGGGCGGCGTGATGGATATGGGGCCGGGGCGAATGACGCTGGAGCGGGTGGGGACGATCCACTCGGAGCTGAGGAGGGGGAGGATCGGGAGGGATCTCTACGAGTTCCTGAGGGAGCACTCCTGCCCCTCGTTCGGCGCATGTGCTTTTATGGGCACGGCCTGCACGATGCAGTCGATGGCCGAGGCGCTGGGCCTGGCCCTTCCGGCGACCGCCCTCATCCCGGCCCACCACCTCGCCCTCAGAAGGGCCGCCAGGAAGGCGGGCAGGACGGTCATGAGGCTTATCGAAAAGGGGATCAAGCCCTCCGACATCCTCAACAAGGCATCCCTCGAAAACGCCCTCAGGGTGCACGCCGCCATCTCAGGCTCCACCAACGCCCTGCTCCACCTCCCGGCGCTGGCCGGGGAGCTGGGGATCGAATTGTCGTTGGATGACGTGCAACGGATAAACGACTCGACCCCTTACATCGCGAACGTCCGCCCCGCCGGCGAACATCCCACATCGCTCCTCTGGTTCGCCGGCGGGATAGCCAGGGTGATGTGGGAGATCAGGGAGATCCTGAACCTCGACGCCATGACGGTCACGGGCAAAACGGTCGGGGAGAACCTGAAGGAGCTGGAAGAGAGCGGTTTCTTCGAACGAATGCCGAAATACCTGGAGAACTTCGGGCTGAAGCTCAGGGATATCATAAGATCGCCGGACGATCCCCTCTCGAAGGAAGGAGGGATAGCGATCCTCAAGGGGAACATAGCGCCCAAGGGGGCGGTTGTGAAGAGGTCGGCGGTCGCCCCGGAGATGAGGAGGTTCGTGGGCCGGGCGAGGGTCTTCGACGGACAGCGGGAGGCGCTGGAGGCGATCTTCTCGGGGACGATCGAGCCGGGCGATGTGATCGTGATAAGATACGAAGGCCCTAAAGGGAGCGGCATGCCGGAGCAGTTCTACGTCACCGAGGCGATAGCATCCGATCCGGTTCTGAACAGATCGGTCGCCCTCGTGACGGACGGGAGGTTTTCCGGGGCATCGCGCGGCCCGTGCATAGGACATGTCTCACCTGAGGCTGCGGAAAGGGGTCCGATAGCCGCCGTCGAGGAGGGGGATATGATCCTGATAGACATACCAAAGGGGAAGCTGGAGCTTGTGGGGACCAAGGACGGCGAGCTCTCCCCCGAGGCCGCCGACCGGCTGATACGCGACAGGTTGGCCAAGCTTCCTCCCTTCGAGCCTAAGTATGATAGGGGGCTTATGGGCCTTTACGTCAGGCTCGCCACATCCGCCTCCGAGGGCGGGGGGCTGTCGATCCGCAAGGGGTGAGCGCGATGGAGGCAAGGGAGAAGGTCGAGAGGATGGTCGATGAGCTTGAAAAGCTGCTGGGCGTCCCCGATCGACCGGCCAGGGATCCGCTCGATTGCCTGATCAAAACCATCCTCTCTCAGAACACGAGCGACGTCAACACCGACAGGGCCTTTCAATCGCTCAAATCCCGGTTCCCGGGGTGGGAGGATCTGCTGGAGGCGGACGAGGAGGAGATAGCCGATGCGATCCGGATCGGAGGGCTTTCCCGCCAGAAAAGCAGGGTCATAAAGGGGCTGCTGCGTCGGCTCAAGGAGTTGAGGGGTGAGCTGAGCCTGGATTTCCTGAGCGAGATGGGGGATGAGGAGGCGATCGAGTTCCTGACGGGCTTCAAAGGGGTCGGCCTCAAAACGGCCTATGTCGTCATGGCCTTCGCCTTCGGGAGGGATGTTTTCCCCGTGGACACCCATATCCTCAGGATAAGCAAGAGGGTCGGGCTCATCCCCCAAAACTGCTCCGCCGAAAAGGCTCACGAGCTTCTCAACCCGCTCATCCCGGAGGGGAAGAGCTACTCCTTTCACATCAACCTGATCAGGTTCGGGAGGACGATCTGCAAGGCCAAAAACCCGAGATGTGACATCTGTCCCCTCTACGACATCTGCGATTGGGAGGGGAAGACGGGGAAAGGAGGGTGAAGATGGCCGATAGAAAGGTCTTGATGTTGGGCCTGGACGCCCTCGTTCCAAACCTGATCGAGAGGTTCGTCGAAGAGGGTCTGATGCCCAACTTCAAACGGCTGATGGAGGAGGGTTGTTTCACGAGGCTGCTCTCCTCCATACCTGCCCAAACCCCGGCCAACTGGCACACGGTGGCCACCGGAGCCGCGCCCGGGACACATTCCGTGGTCGTCTGGGGCGCGCATCGCCCGACCGACCCCATACCCGAAACCCACAGGGCCGAGGCGTTCAGCTCGGGCCTCTGTCTGGCGGAGTATATCTGGGAGGCGGCGGCCAGGCACGGCATCAGATCGGTCGTCATGAACTACCCGGGCTATCCGCCGACGACCGACATGGCCGTCCACATCGACAGGCTCTACCAGCCCGTCCGCTCCTATTACGACATATCGCCGCCGACGGTCTACCACAACCTCGACGTCGGAGCGGGGGATAGGGTTGAGTTCGAGAAAGAGGGTGCCGAGGCGGAGATCCTCGTGCGCACCTCATCGGAGGGCGAGGGGCCGAAGTATCTCATTCGGCTGATCCGGGGCGGGGACGGGTATGAGGGCGTATCGATCGTCGACCCGTCCGATCCATCGAAACCCATCGCCGAGCTGAGGGTCGGGGAGTGGAGCGATTGGATCAGGGCTCGCTTCAGGACGGAGGAGATGGGCGAGGTCGAGGGGGCGTTCAGGTTCAAGCTGGTGGAGCTTTCCCCCGACGGGAAGCGGTTCAGGCTCTACAGGAGCGAGGCATACCCCACCGACGGCAGGTTCGCCTCGGATGAGGCCCTGGGCAAAAAGCTGATCGAGAGGCTGGGGCCTTATGTGCATGCGATGATGACCGCCCAGCTCCACGTGGCCTTCAACCTCCTCGACTTCGAAACGGTCGATCAAGCCCTGGCGGACGAGGCGAGGTGGTGGGCCGAGGCGGCCAGGATGGCGATGGAGGAGACCGGAGCAAGGCTGCTTTACCTTCACTGGCACCTTCCCGATCTGGTGGGCCACAAGTTCGTCCCGTGGATCGACCCGACCGGAACCGAATACTCGCCCGAGAAGGCAGAGGAGGGCTGGAGGCAGCTGAGGAATTACTACAAGGCGATGGACAGGTTCGTGGGGGAGTTTCTGAAGAGGTTCGACCTGAGCGAGAACGTGGTGGCGATCGTCTCGGAGCACGGCATGCCGGCCAACAAGAAGGCCGTCTCTCTCATCAACCTCTTCAAGGAGAGGGGCTGGCTGAAGCTCTCGCCCGATGGGAAGAGGGTGATCTGGAGGGAGAGCAAGCTGTTCTTCGATCAGAACCACCTGTGGATAAACCTGAAGGGGCGCGAGCCGACGGGGATCGTCCCGCCCGAGGAATACGAGGAGCTGAGGAGGGAGGTTCAGAAGGCGATGAGGGATCTGAAGGACCCCGAGACGGGGGAACACGTCTTCTCCTTCGTGTTGACGAGGGAGGAGGCGCCGATCGTGGGCCTTTGGGGCGAGCACATAGGCGACTTGGTTTTCTGCTACGCCGGCGGCTACAGGTGGACGGGCGCCGAAGTCCTGAGCATGGGCGAGGAGAGGGTCGTCTTCCCCTGCGGCGGTGGGAACCACGGCCCGATGATCCCCAGCTACGAGACGGAGGTCGCCTCCGTCTACGGGACGCTTATCATTGCCGGCCCCGGGGTTAAGAAGGGCGTCAAGGAGGATCCCTCGGAGAAGGGGCGCAGGAGGACGGTCGATGTGGCGCCTACCCTGGCGTTCCTGCTCGGGATAGACCCGCCCGCTCAAAACGACGGCAGGGTTCTGCACGAGTTCCTGGAGGGGTTCAAATCGGATCGGCCCGAGAGAAAGCTGATCCCCATGGCGCGTAAGCTGTTGCCCCTCTTCAGGCCTAAGAAGCCCAAGCTGAAAGGGGATGTGACGGATGAGGAAGCTTGATGAGAGGAGGTTTGAGGTCATACTGGACAGCATAGCGGACGGGGTTTTCACCGTGGATACGGAGTGGAGGATAGAGCTTTTCAACGCCGCCGCCGAGAGGATAACCGGCTACAAGGCGGAGGAGGCGATCGGGAGGGTCTGCAGGGAGATACTCAGGGCGAACCTGTGCGATTACGACTGCCCCATTAGAAGGGCGATCGAGACGGGCGAGCCGGTGACCAATTGCGAGGCGGTGATAACCCGCAAGGACGGGTCGCTCCTGCCCATAAGCGTCAGCGCCTCGGTCATCAGGGACGAGGAGGGGAGGATCGTCGGGGCGGTGGAGACGTTCAGGGACATATCGGAGCTTAAGATGCTGGAGATAGAGCTTTTGGACGCCTTCCAGTTCGCCGGGATGGTGGGCAGATCCAGGAAGATGCAGGAGGTGTTCGAGCTGATCGAGATGCTGGCGCAGAACGACGTGACCGTGTTGATACAGGGGGAGACCGGCACGGGCAAAAGCCTGGTGGCCAGGGCGATCCATTTCCTGAGCCCCAGGGGGGATGGCCCGTTCGTGGTCGTCAACTGTCCCTCCATCCCCGAGACGCTCTTCGAAAGCGAGCTTTTCGGGCACGTCAAGGGCGCCTTCACCGGCGCCATATCCGATAAGCCCGGCAGGTTCGAGCTCGCCGACGGCGGAACTCTCTTCCTGGACGAGGTGGCCGAGATCCCCACCCACGTCCAGGCCAAGCTCCTGAGGGCGATCGAGGACAAGGAGTTCGAGAGGGTGGGCGGCAGCAGGACGATCAAGGTGGACGTCAGGATCATAGCGGCGACCAACAGGGATCTCAAAGCGGAGGTCGAGGCGGGGAGGTTCAGGGAGGACCTATACTACAGGCTGAACGTCGTGACCATCAGGATACCGCCCCTCAGGGAGAGGAGGGAGGACATACCGCTGCTCGTCCAGTTCTTCGTCGAGAAGTTCAACGCGAAGTTCGGCAAGGAGATAAAGGGCGTATCGGAGGGGGCCATGGATCTGCTTTTGAGGTATGATTGGCCGGGGAACGTGAGGGAACTCGAAAACGCG
>QNBQ01000076.1 GCA_003645735.1 Candidatus Poribacteria bacterium | reverse complement strand
TCTTAAGCTCCTCCACTACATGCGAGGCGTGCAGATCGCCTGAGACCTCCCCTGCGCTGACCATCACCTTCATCGCCACGTATTTTATCCGGAGCCGGAAAGGCGTGTCAACGAGGCGGTGTTGACTGCAGCCCGAAGCGTATGGTATCAATTATGGGGAGAACGGGGAAGAGGTGAGGGGGACATGGTTCTGAAACATTGGCGCCTCTTCGATGAGCTTCAAAAGTTCCAGGCCGAGACGAATAAGTTCTTCGCAGATCTTTATAGGAGGCTTGCGCTTCTCGAGCTGGCGATGAGCAACTGGGAGTCGCTGGACGCCATCGCCACCTCTCAGGAGGTCGAGAGGCTTCACTTCTTCGAGCCGACCCGCCCTTCGAGGACGATAGATGTGCCGATAGAGGAGCCGGCGTCAATAGAAAGGGCCGAGGAGAGGCCCGCGCTTCCGCCCCGCACAACCCCAGCCGTTGATATCTACGAGCGGGAAAGCGATGTGGTGGCGAGGGTGGAGCTCCCCGGCCTGAGGCAGGGGGACATCGAGGTCTACATCTCGGGCAACTACCTCATCATCAGGGGGAAGATCTCCAAGAGCATACCGCTTCCTCAAGGGGTCAACCCCGACAGGGTCAGGGCGGTCTACAGGAACGGGGTGTTGGAGGTGATCGTCCCGAAGGACGCGCCCGCCAGGAGGGTCGAGGTCGAGTTCGAGTGATCAGAGCCGGGAGAGGATCAGCCGAACCGCTTCTTTCGGGGTCTCGGCGAAGCTCAGTAGGTCGAACTGCGTATCCGTCACGAGCATCTCCTCCCTTATGACCCCTATGACCCTCCTCCATCCCCGACCCATCAAAACGACCGGCTTCCTTTCAACCCTTCCGATGTAGATCAGGCACCAAAGCAGGAAGAACTCCGAAAACGTCCCGACGCTTCCCTTCAACACGACGTAGGCGTCGCCCCTCTCGATCAGCCTTTCTATCCTCTCCAGATAGGTCGGGACGTAGATCACCTCGTCAAGATAGGGGTTGGGTTTATCGGCGTCGACGAAGGAGGTTATGATCCCTATCGTCTTGCCGCCCATCTCCTTGGCGCCCCTGCAGGCCGCCTCCATCGTTCCCCCGAAGCCCCCGTTACACAGCACAAGCCCGGCTTTGGCGATCTCCTTCCCAAGCTCATATGCCTCCATCCACTCGGGCGTCCCCTCCCTCACCGATGAGCTTCCGAAAACGGTGACAACCCTCACCCGACTATCACCTCCTCGCTCGGATACTCGAACTCCCCTCCTTTCCTCCTCTCCCCCAGCGCGAGAGCCAGGGTCAAGGGGCCTATCCTGCCGATGAACATCGTGATGATTATGATCACCTTGCCGAAGGTCGTGAGGGTCGGGGTCACCCCCATCGACAACCCCACCGTCCCGAAGGCCGAAAACAGCTCGAAGATAACCGCCAGCGGATCGCCGTCCTCCGACGCCAAAAGCAACACCCCGTTGACCGCGATGAGCAACATCGAAAGGGTGAGGATCGAGAAGGCTTTGGAGATTATCTGGTCGGGTATCCTCCTCCTGAATATCTCGACCGAGCTTCTCCCGCGGAGCATGGAGATCAGGGTGCAGAGCGTTATGGCGAAGGTGCTGGTCTTAACCCCTCCCCCCGTCCCGCCCGGCGAGGCGCCTATGAACATCAGAATGATCAGCAGGAACTGGGTCGCCTCCCTCAGCTCCGATATCCTCAACGTGTTGAAGCCCGCCGTCCTCGGCGTGACCGACTGGAAATAGGCCGCCAGAAACTTCTCCTTCAACGGCAAGCCCGCCAGCGAGTTGTCCCATTCCAGGGCTAGGATGGCGACCGTCCCCAGGGCGAGCAGGAAAGCCGTGACGATGAGCACGAGCTTTGCGTGCAGCGAGAGCCTGCCCCGCCTGAACGGGGAAAGGGGGAGCTTCAAAAGCACGCTCAAAACCGTGAACCCCAATCCGCCGCAGATTATCAGCGACGTCATTATCAGGTTGACCGGAACCGATCCCCTAAACCGCTCCATGCTGGTCGAAAAGAGCGAAAATCCGGCGTTGCAAAAGGCCGACACCGAGTGGAAAACCGCGTAATAGGCCGTCCTTCCCATCCCACCTATGGCCCCCTCCTCGATCCACGTCAGATAAAGCAGGGCGGCTCCAAGCGCCTCGAAGGCGAACGTCAGAAGCAGTATGGAGGTCAACAGCCTGACGATCTGGTTCATCATCCTCGTGTTGAGGATGTCGCTCATCAACACCCTCTCCCTGATGCCCATGCCCCTCCCCAGAACGAGCGCGAAGAAGCTGGTCATCGTCATCAAGCCTAGCCCGCCTATCTGGATCAGGATGAGGATGACGATCTGGCCGAAGAGGGTGAAATCGGAGCCCGTATCGCGGACGATCAGACCTGTGACGCATGTGGCGGACGTGGCGGTGAAAAGCGCGTCGATGAACGATATACGGTTGTCGGGAGGGGTGGCGCGTGGGGTGAGCAGGAAGAGCGTCCCGATCGAAATGACCAACAGGAAGCTCAGGACAACGGTCTGGGCCGGCTTGAGCGGCAGCGAGGCCAGCCTGTAGCTGCCCAAAACCGCCCTCAGAAGCAGGTAAAGCAGCATGTAGCCCTTCATCACGGCCACGTAAAGCACCGTGAGCGATCGGACGTTGAGTCTCTCCAGCAGCCTCAGGAATCCCGGCTCCTCCCCGTAAAGCCTTATCAGGCCGAGCTGCATCGCCAGAAGCAGAACCAGAAGCAGCCCCGCCCAGTTCCTCTTCAGATGCTCCAGCTTCGACCGGGAGAAGATCAGCCTCAGCAGGGTCTCCAGGACGAAGTAGGCGACTATGGCCATATCGGCGGTCCGCTTGAACCCGGCCAGTTCCGGCGGAAGCTCGAACCCCCCTATGTCGATGAAAAGCGATGTGATCGCCAGGGCGACTATGAGGGATGTCAAAACCGTCAACGCCTTCCCCATCTCATCCCCACACCTTAACCGTCCCAAGAATCCCGGACGGCTTCGGATCGGAATCGATGAAATTGGCCGGGGAGTTTATGACCCTGATCCCCACCGTCAGCTCATCCCTCCCGTCAAGCTCGACCTCTGCGACGAAAGGAGGCCAGGGGCGGACGGAGATGACCCGTTCGTCGATCAGAAACTCGGCCATATCGGCCACCCCTTCCGCCTCAATGAAAACCCGACCCTCGCTCTTCGGCAGCCTGACCCGCCTCCTGTAAAGGCAGGCCCCGGAGTAAAACGGCATCCCCTCATCCGTCCACGACCTACCGATCCTCATCGATCGCGGCGGCGGGGCGATGACGTATTCATCCCCTTCCCTCCTCAGCGAGAACTTTCCCAGAAGTTTCGGCGGGTAGGTCAGCCCCTTCGGCTCGCCCGACCAGCCCTGGTTTACGAACCTCAGCTTCACCTCGTTTTCGCCCCTGTGCGCCATCGGACCTATCTCGACGACCCTCCACCCCGGATCGACGAACCTCTCAAACCCGCCCTCCACCCTCACGCCGTTGACGTGAAGCTCGAACCCCGTTCCCTCCATGAAAGCCCTCCGATTCTCCACATCGTCCAGCAGCAGCTTGAGCGAGGAGGGGATGAAATCGGCTTTGAAGGTGGCCTTGTATTCGTAAACCGTCCAATCCCCTCTGACGCTCATCGACAGACCCCACCTCTCAAGCGGCAGGCAGTTGTCCCCCTCCATCTCGAACTCCCACTCGCCGTCCAGAACCTCGATCAGCTTGAGCTCCTCGTGCTTCACCCTCGACTCCGCCCTTCCGGGGCTTCGGCCTCTTCTGATGACAAACAGCGCCGACTCGAAAGGCTCAAACCTCCACCTGAACCTCGTCCATCCGCCACCCGTCTCCGCCGGCACCTCCGAAATCCCGCCGCTTTCGGCGTCCCAGTGCTCCACCCTCCCCTCAAATGGGATCTCCACCTCCACCTCGACCGGCTTCTCAGAATCGCTCGCCAGGAAGTAGATATCGAGATCGCCGTCCCTCCTGTGGATATACCCCACCTCCCTCGAGCTTATCCTTATGTCGGGATCGACCAGCGTTTCGAGCATCGAGGGCAATCTCGCCTTAAGCTCGGCGAACGATATCTCCTTCGGCAGCAGGACGAGCCTCCCCTTGGCGCCCTTAACGGCCTTCAACCTTTCGACCAGCTCACCGCTCAGCTCGCTGGCCATGACGCCCCCACCCCCCTCATACATCTCGATCAACGCCTCGACCGCCCCTTCGGGAAGGGATCTCACCGGCGGGACGATGATCGCCTCGTATTCCTCATCCCCCAGCCTCAGCCTCCCATCCCTCACGTTCTCGACCCTGAGCAGCCGATCGGGGATGACGTCGTAATCGTAATGGCACTTGAGAAGCTCCGAGCAGAGGAAGTTGAAGTAGTCGGACATGAGCTTGTCGAACCTCCCCTGCTGGCCGGGGATCATCTCCCTCGAGAAATCCCTCAACGGGTAGATCAGCCCTATCTTCGCCACGTGGACGCCGGCCCTCAAGGCGAGGCTCAGCCTGGCGACGTAGTCGGCGAAGAGCCGGTAATGCCTCCAGTAAGTGGCGTGGTAGAACTGGGAGGGAGGGGAGTCGGTCTTGCGGAAGCCCTCCAAGCTGTAGTAGAAAGCGTGTGGACAGAGGAGGTTCACGCCGAGCCTGAACTGCCAATCGACGACCCGCTTCATATCGGCCATCGAAAGCCTCCAGCCGCTGACGCCGAACGATTCGGACAGGACCGCCTCCTTGCCGAAGAGGTGGGCCGCCGAGCTGACGATCTTATACCCCTGGACGTTGGTGCTCATAAGCGGCAGGTTGCCCCATCCGCCGTATCTCCCCTCACATCCCGCCCCCAGATGATCGACGCCCGGTATGTCGAAGAAGCTGAGGTCGGCGAAGATGTCCCCCTGGAAGATCAGGTTCGAATACAGCCCCTCCTCCAGAAGCAGATGGCCGGTCAGCTTGAGGTTGTGCCTCCGGCACCACTCCGAGTAGGGTTTGAAGAACGATTCGACGTAAAGCTCGGCGACGCATCTCCTGTAAAGCTCCCTCAGCTCCCTCCCCTCCTCGCCAAGCTCGTAGAAGACCGACAGGACAAGCTCTTCAAGCGAAAATTCCCTCCGCTCAAGCTCCTCCCTCAACCTCTCCTCCAGCGCCTCGCTCCAGACGGCCAGCCTCCCGTCGTGGTGAACCCTGTAGCAGGTGTGACCCTGATGCCAGGCAAGCAGGCACGGCTCATCCGTGAAGATGCCCGGAACCGTCTCGCCGAACCGATCCCCTATGGCCTCCGCGTATCGGTCGAGGATGCTCAGGAAAAGCCTCGTCGTCTCGGGGTTCAGGTAGTCCGGCCCGAACACACGCCCCCCGGGGTCGCTCAACCTCCTGACCGGGATCGCTATGACCCTCCACCTTCCGTGGGGAAGCTCGCCTTTCAACGTCTTGCCTTCGGCCTCCAGCGATATCGCCTCGCCCCTGATCGACTCGATGGAGAGGGGTGTATCGATCGGAAGGGCCAGGGCGACGATCGTTTTTATGTGATCGGCGAACTCGCCGGGGCGGGCCATCTCAAGCTCGAATCCCCCGCCCTCGATCTCCCACTCGAAGAGGTCGAGGAACTTGGTCCTCAGCTCCGGTTTGGATGTGACCCGAAGCCCGCCTATTCCGCTCGGGAAGGGGTATTCATCGTAAAGCCAGGCCTTCATCCCGAGTCTCTCAGCCGTCTCGACGGCGGCCCTCACCAGCCTCAGCCATTCATCCGACATGTATTCGGTTTCGAGCCCGAACCGGGCGTGGATGAAAAACCCTCCCAGCCCCGCCTCGCTCATCATCTCTATCTGCCTTTTGATCTCGTCCTCCTCGAGCTCTGAGTTCCAGAACCAGAAGGGGATCGGCCTGAACTCGACCGGCGGGTCTCGGAAGAGATCGGGATCCAACCTCATCGCGTCCCTCCGCCTGAAACCCTCAGATTTCTGACCCGGAGCGCCAGGGCTTTATCGACCTCCAGCGTCACAAGCCTCGTCCTATCGAACCCTTCCCTCTCCAAAACCCTGATCACCCTGGCTTGGCAGATCGGCCTCCCCTCCTCGTCCAAAGCTTCGACGAGCTGGCCCTCCCTCGGGACGGGCAGCAGCTCGTAGGGGAGCGTGACGGAGGCGGTCGTCTCGGAAAAACCTTTGTTCACCAGCCTTATCGCCAGCCCGGGGCATCCGGCGACGCAGATCCCGCATCCGACGCATTTGTCGTAATCGACCCTCGGGAGGTTCGTTATGGGGGAGCCGACCCTTATGGCGTCGGCGGGACAGAGATCCTCACAGGGGTTGCAGGGTATCCTCTGGGGGCAGTCGATCACGGGCACGGGCCTTTCCGGCAGGTCGCGGAGAGACGGCTCCGGAAGCGGCTCGGGCGGCGGGATCGGCTCCGTCAGCTCCCTCAGCCTCCCCCTGGCCCGATCGATCAGCTCCTCGGCCTCCCCTTCGGATATGGCCCCCAGGCTTTTGGCCGCCGATATGCCCGCTATCCTCCCCTGCTCCATCGATATGGACGCCTCGCCTATCCCCGACATATCCCCCGCCGCGTAAAGCCAGGGCAGGGATGTCCGCATCTCCTCGTCCACCTTTGGGATTAGAGTTCCGTTCCGGAAGATCATCCGACACCCGGCCATCTCAGCCAGCTCGGTCAGCGGCTGCAGCCCGACCGCTATGCAGATCAGATCGACCTCGATCTCCCTCTCCGTCCCCGGTATGGGGTTCCCCTTCCCGTCGGTTTCGGCTATCACAGCCGCCTCGACCGGTTTCCCCTTGGCCTCCACTACGGTGTGGGATGTGAGGATCGGCACGCCCATCCTCCGGAGCTTGGCGGCGTGGACGTAATAGCCGCCGATTTGGGTCGCCGAGTCGATGACCGCCGCGACTTCGCCGCCGGCCTGGATGATCTGGTATGAGACGATCAGCCCGACGTTCCCCGCCCCCACCATCAACGCCCTCTTGCCGGGCAGAACCCTGTGGAGGTTCATCAGCGTCTGAACCGCCCCGGCGCCCATCACCCCCGGCGCCGTCCATCCCGGGAAGGCCAACGCCCTCTCGATCGCCCCGCAGGCCAGGATCACCCGATCGGCCTCGACCAGGTAGGTCCTCCCCTCGGTCGAAACGCCTATCCTCCCCCCCTCGAACAGCCCCCACGCGATCGAGTTCAGCCTCACAT
>QNBQ01000075.1 GCA_003645735.1 Candidatus Poribacteria bacterium | reverse complement strand
GAGGCGATAGGCGTGGTCGACAACGTCAAGATAATCGAGACGATGGGCAGGAACACCGGCTGGATAACCGCGGCGACCGCCCTGGCCAAGGACTCCGAGGAGAGCGCCCCACACCTCATCTACCTGCCCGAGAGGCCGTTCAACAAGGAGAAGTTCCTGGCCGACGTGGACAGGGTATACTCCAAGCTGGGCTACTGCCTCATAACGGTCTGCGAGGGCCTCAAGGACGAGAAGGGCGAATACCTGGTGGCATCCAGCAGGGCGGTGGACGTCGATAAGTTCGGCCACAAACAGCTCGGCGGGGTGGCGGCCTATCTGTGCGATCTGATAGCGACCGAGCTGAAGATAAAGGCCAGGTTCGACAAGCCCGGAACCATCCAGAGGAACTCCATACTGCTGGCCTCCAGGGTCGATCTGGAGGAGGCTTATATGGTCGGGGCCAAGGCCGTCGAGCTGGCCGTTCAGGGGGTCACCGACGTGATGGTGACCCTGGTGAGGGAGTCGAACCGCCCCTACAGGTGCACGACTGGGACGGTCGAGCTGGAGTTCGTGGCGAACAGGGAGAAGAAGGTGCCGGACGAGTTCATAAACGAGGAGGGCAACTTCGTGACGGAGGAGTTCCTGGAGTATGTGAGGCCGCTCATCGGCGACCCCCTGCCGGAATACGTCAGGTTGGAGAGAATTCCGGTGACGATTTGAAGAGGAGGTGGGCCCTGGGCGATGCCCCTGTCGCTTCGAACGGTGAGGGTCGAAAGCTCGGTCGGATGCGCCGACCGGCCCATAACGGTGGATGAGTTTTTGGGGATGTTCGATGAGGACGCCTCGGCGGAGCTGGTGGACGGAACGGTGGTCTTCGCCATGGCGGCCGGATATGATCACGAGGCGTTGTGCGCCTTCCTTCTGAGCCTGCTTAAGATCTACGTTGAGAAACGGGGCCTGGGGGTCGTCCTCGGATCGAGAAGCCTCGTGCAGGTCGATCCCTACACCGGCCTGATGCCGGACGTGCTGTTCATAAGATCTGACAGGTTGGGGATCATTCAAAAGACCAAGATAGCCGGGCCGCCAGATCTAGTGGTGGAGATCGTCTCGCCGAGCGAGTCGGAGCCCGAGCTGATCAGGAAGCAGGTCAAATATGAGAGGCTAGGGGTCGGGGAGCTTTGGGTGATCGATAGGAGAGGGCGGAAGGTCAAGGCGTTCAGGCTCGGCGAAGGGGGCGTGTATGAGCCGATCCCGATCGAGGGCGGGGTTTTGAGGTCGGAGGCGGTCGAAGGGTTCTGGCTGAAAACCGAATGGCTGTTCGCCGAGCCTGAGGGAATGCCAAAGGTTTTGGAAGCCCTTGAGATCATCGAGGAGGAGGAGAGATGAAGGAGCCGATCCATGCCTACATGAAGGTCGGGATAATCCACTTCATGGCCTTCCCCGAGACGATAAGGGGAGAGGGGCCTATAGTCGAGACGGTCAAGAAGATCGCCGAGGACGAGTTCTTCACGGCGATCGAGATAACCTGGATCAAAGACCCTCAGGTCAGGGAGGAGGTCAAAAAGATACTCCGGGTCAGCAAGATGACGGTCGCATACGGCGCCCAGCCCGCCGTGTTGCTCACCCCGCTCAACCCCAACTCGCTGGACGAGGAGGAGCGAAAGGAGGCGGTCAGGGTTCTCAAGGAGCAGATAGATATGGCGCATGAGATGGGCGCCAAGAGGATGGCCTTCCTGAGCGGGAAGGATCCGGGCGATGAGGAAAGAGAGGCGGCCTTCGAGGCGCTGGTGAAAACCGTTCAGGAGCTATGTGATTACGCGGCGACGAAGGGGATGGGGATAACCCTGGAGACGTTCGACAGGGATGTGGACAAGAAGGCGCTTATAGGCCCGTCCGAATACGCCGCCCGGTTCGCCAAAGCGGTCAACAGGGCCAACTTCGGGCTGATGGTAGATCTGTCCCACATGCCGCTGCTGAAGGAGACGCCCTACGAGTCGGTCTGGGCGGTCAAGGATTACTTGGTCCACGCCCACATCGGCAACTGCGTGCTCGACCCGAACCACCCCGCCTACGGGGATCAGCACCCCAGGTTCGGGATAGAGGGCGGCGAGAACGACGTGGAGGAGGTGGCCGAGTTCCTGGATGCGCTGCTTGAGATCGGCTTCCTCAACCCCGAGGATCCCCCGATAGTCAGCTTCGAGGTCAAGCCGATGGAGGGGGAGGATCCCGAGCTGGTCATAGCCAACGCCAAAAGAACGCTCATCGAAGCCTGGGCGCTCGTCTGATCCCATGGAGGGGGCCTTCGGGCCCCCTCCGGATCGAAGGGATGTGGGGAGGATGATGAGGCTCGCGGTTCTGGTCAAGCAGGTCCCGGCGACCGATAAGGTCAAGATAGACCCGGAGACCGGGACGATGCTGAGGACGGAGATGGAGGCGGTCATAAACCCGCTGGATCTCTACGCGGTCGAGGAGGCGGTGAGGCTGAAGGAGAGGCTCAGCGGAGAGGCGGAGATAACGGTCATATCGATGGGGCCGGCGATGGCCATAGAAGCTGTCAAGGACGCCATCTCGATGGGATGCGACAGAGGATATCTGCTTTCCGACAGGAGGCTGGCCGGGTCGGACACGCTCGCCACGGCCTACGCGCTCTCCCAGGCGATAAGGAAGCTCGGGCCGTTCGACCTGATATTCGCCGGCGAGAGGACCACCGACGGCGAGACGGGACAGGTCGGGCCGGCAGTGGCGACGTTGCTGGACATACCCGTCCTGACCTACGTCAGCAAGATAGAGGAGATAGGCGACGGGAGGATCGTCGTCCACAGGGCGATCGAGGGGGGACATGAGGTGGTCGAGTCGCCGCTTCCCGCGCTGCTCTGTGTGGTCAAGGAGATAAACGAGCCCAGGCTGCCGACGCTGAGCGGCAAGATCAAAGCGAGGGAGACCGAGGTGCCGGTGTTGACGGCGGACGACATAGAGGCGGACGAGTCGATGATAGGGCTCAAAGGCTCGCCCACCAGGGTGGTCAAGATCTTTTACCCCAAGATCACGAGGGAGGGCGAGATCATAAGGGGCGACGACCCCGAAGGGGCGGTCGACAGGCTGATAGAATTCCTCAGGGAAAGGGGGATCATCTGAGGTGAAGCTGGAGGAATACAGAGGGGTTTGGACGCTGGGGGAGCAGAGGGACGGTCGGATACACACAGTCTCATACGAGCTCCTGGCCTGGGGGAGAAGCCTGGCCGATAAGCTAGGCGTCGAGCTTGCGACCGTCATACTGGGCCATAACCTCGCCGACCAGGTTCAGGAGCTCATCTACAGGGGGGCGGATAAGGTCTACGTCGTCGACCACCCCGCCCTGGCCCACTTCAGCGTCGACCCTTACGCCAGAGTTCTGACGGCGCTCGTGCGGGAATACAGACCGGAGATCTTCATCGCATCGGCTACCACGACCGGCAGGACGATCATGCCGGTTCTGGCGGCCAAGCTCAGAACGGGGCTGACCGCGGACTGCACGGGGCTGGACGTGGACGTCGAAAGCCGGCAGCTGCTCCAGACCAGGCCGGCCATCGGCGGGAACGTCATGGCCACGATCATAACCCCGAACCACAGGCCCGCGATGGCGACCGTCAGGCCTAAATCCAGAAGGCCTCTTCCGAGGGACGCCTCCAGGAAAGGCGAGATCATCTTCAAGCGGTTCGACGAGAAGATGTTCGAGTCGAGGACCAGGCGGCTGGGGTTCATCAGGGATGAGACGGCCGAATCGCCGGTTCAGGACGCCGACGTGGTGGTGGCCGGCGGGAAGGGGCTTAAGGACGGGAGGAACTTCGACATGCTGTTCGAGCTGGCGGAGCTTCTGGGAGGAGCGGTCGGCGCCTCCAGGATGGCCGTCGATATGGGCTGGATACCCTATTCGCATCAGATAGGCCTCAGCGGCAAAACGGTCACCCCCAGGCTCTATCTGGCCATAGGGATATCGGGGGCGGTTCAACACCTGGCTGGCATGTCCTCATCCGAGGTGATCGTCGCCATAAACAAGGATCCGGACGCCAACATCTTCAAAGTGTCCGATTTCGGGATAATCGGCGATCTGTTCGAGATCGTCCCTCTGCTCATAAAGAGGCT
This sequence comes from Candidatus Poribacteria bacterium, assembly GCA_003645735.1. Lineage (GTDB taxonomy): Bacteria > Poribacteria > WGA-4E > B28-G17 > B28-G17 > B28-G17. Next base: position 3,118 of record QNBQ01000075.1, on the reverse strand, counting down.
GAGGGAGATCAAAGGGAAGGAGGGCGAGGGGAAGTGAGCTACGGGAAGGTGACGCCCAGGATAGTCGAGGAGCTGAGGGGGATCTGCGGTGAGAGGAACGTGATATACGAGGAGAGGGATAGGCTTGAGAACTACTCGCACGACGAGGCGGGCAAGTTCTACTCGCACATGCCCGACGCGGTGGTCAAGCCGGCGACGGCCGAGGAGATCGTCGAGGTGATGAAGCTCGCCAACAGGGAACGGATACCGGTGACCCCTAGGGGCGCCGGGAGCGGCCTTTCGGGGGCGTGTGTGCCGATCTACGGCGGTATAGTCCTGTCGCTCGAGAGGATGAACAACATCCTCGAGATAGACAAAGTGGACCTGGTGGCCGTTGTCGAGCCGGGGGTTGTGACGAACGATCTGTGCAGGAAGGTGGCGGAGGAGGGGCTTTTCTACGCGGGGTATCCGATGAGCGTCGAGACGAGCTTCATAGGCGGGAACGTCGCGACCAACGCGGGCGGCAGCAAGGTGATCAAATACGGCAGCACGGCGCATCACGTGTTGGGTTTGGAGGTGGTGCTGCCGACGGGGGAGCTTGTCAGCTTCGGCGGCAAGAGGAGGAAGGAGTCGAGCGGTTACAACTTCACCAGGCTCTTCGTCGGATCGGAGGGAACGCTGGGGGTCTTCACCAAGATCTATCTGAACCTGATACCCCACCCCGGCTGTGTGGTCGATCTGCTGGTGCCGTTCGCGTCGGTCGAGGAGGCGATCTATGCCGTTCCCAAGGTCATGGTCGAAAGCAAAACGCTGCCCTCCTCCGTCGAGTTCATCGACAAGCTCTCGATCGAGCTGACGACGCAGTATTTGAGGACATCGCTGCCCTATCAGGACAGGGCGGAGGCCTACCTGATCATCCAGTTCGACGGGAGGAACAGGTCGGAGCTTGAGGGCGTTTACGAGAAGGCGGGGAAGGTCTGCTTGGAGAACGGCGCCTTGGAGGTGTTCGTGGCCGACAACCCCTTCAACTCGGAGACGATCTGGAGGGTGAGGCGGAACTGGCTTGAGGGTTTGAGGGCGTTCGATCCGTATGTGGGGGTGGGGGATATGGTCGTGCCCACCTCGGAGATGCCGAGGATGATGGAGGAGATAAAGAGGGTGTCTGATAGATACGGCGTCAGGATACCGTGCGCGGCTCACGTGGGGGACGGCAACGTTCACCCCGCCCCGATGAAGCCCGAAGGAATGGAGCCGGAGGAGTGGAGGGGGTTGATGGAGCGGATACTTGATGAGCTGGCGTTGACGGCCTGTAGGCTGGGCGGCGCCCCGAGCGGGGAGCACGGCATCGGCTTCCTGAAAAAGCGGGTGCTTTCGGAGGCGAAGAGGAGGGAGCTTGAGCTGATGCGGAGGGTGAAGGAGGCGATCGACCCGAACTGGATCATGAACCCGGGGAAGCTCTTCTGAGGGGGCTTCGCCCCCGCCGATCTTGCAAAACGGGGATCGATATGCTATTATTTAGTTAGCCCGGTTCGGGGCGTGGCGCAGTCAGGCTAGCGCACCTGCCTTGGGAGCAGGTGGTCGGAGGTTCGAATCCTCTCGCCCCGACGGAAGCGAGGGCGGGCGCGTCCGTAGCTCAGCTGGATAGAGCAGCTGACTTCTAATCAGCGGGTCGGGGGTTCGAGTCCCTCCGGACGCGCCAGGAAGTTTGGCTTCGCTTTCTAAGGTGGTGAGTGTAGCTCAGCAGGTCAGAGCGCCTGACTGTGGATCAGGTGGTCGCGGGTTCAAGTCCCGCCACTCACCCCAGAAGGCTTCTTTGGGGCGCACCCGTAGCTCAATTGGATAGAGCGGTGGACTTCGGATCCATCGGTTGGGGGTTCGAGTCCTCCCGGGTGCGCTCGGGCTGAAAAGAGAATAGAAAACTCTCTCAACTGCGTGCGCCGTTAGCTCAACTGGTAGAGCACCTGACTCTTAATCAGGGGGTTGAAGGTTCGAGTCCTTCACGGCGCACCATTTTTTATGCCTAGATTCACCCAAACGGGCGAGTGTCGGAACTGGTAGACGAGGCAGACTTAGGATCTGCTGGGGTCTCTCCCGTGAGGGTTCGAGTCCCTCCTCGCCCACCAAAAGGCTTCACGGCGGGGAGGGATGATCCCCCCGCCGAAGCGGTATGAGAAACCCCTTTGAGATGAAGGAGGATATCGGGTTGAAGGTCGAAATCGAAACGATAAGCCCCACTAGGAAGAGGTTCAAGATCGAGCTGCCACGGGAGGAGATCAGCTCCCAGGTCGAGAAGATCTGCGCGGAGCTGAGAAAACAGGTGATCATCCCCGGCTTCAGAAAGGGACGGGCGCCGAACTGGCTGATAATCGCCAGGTTCGAGGATCACATCAAGGGAGAGCTCATAGAGAGGCTCGTCCTGCCGGAGCTGAACAGAGCGATGGAGGAGAAGGGGATCACGCCGCTTTCGCCCGTCGAGATCAAAACGCCGCTTGAGGAGCTGAAGCTGAGCGGGGATGGGCCCTGGTCGATAGAAGCGGAGGTCGACGTCAAACCGGAGATCCAGCTGCCCCCCTACGAGAGGATCAAGGTCGAAAAGCGGCGGCCCGACGTGCCCAAGGAGGAGGTCGACAAATACCTGGAACACCTGAGGCTGCAGCACGCCGAATACATCCCGATCGAAGAGGATAGGCCGGTGGAGAAAGGTGATTTCGTCAAAATCGACCTCAAGCTCCAGATACCGGCCAAGGAGCTGACCGACATCGAGGAGAAGGACATAATCCTGCGGATAGGCGAGGGGGCGATCGCGCCCGGGCTGGACGAGGGGATGATCGGGATGGTGAAGGGCGAGACCAGGAGGATAGAGGCGGATATGCCCCGGGATCACCCCGAGCCCGACCTGGCCGGCCAGCACGTGATCTTCGAGGTGACGCTCAAGGAGATCCTCGAAAGGAGGCTGCCCGAGCTGAACGATGAGTTCGCCAAAGATCTGAACTTCGAAAGCCTGGAGCAGATGAGATCGGTCATCTGGAACAGGATGGTGGAGGAGGCGAAGAGCGAGCTGAGGGAGCAGCAGCGCCGGGAAATTGTCCGCCAGCTGATCGAGCTGACCGATATCCCCGTCCCCGAATCCTTCCTGGAG
>QNBQ01000074.1 GCA_003645735.1 Candidatus Poribacteria bacterium | reverse complement strand
TTTCAATCCTATAAAGGACCGATTAAATCTCACCTCGTCGATCGATTCCACCTGAATTTTCACACGATTTCAATCCTATAAAGGACCGATTAAATCTATTTCCCTTTGTTCGACTGATCGATTGTGCGCATGATTTCAATCCTATAAAGGACCGATTAAATCCCAGTTTGGTCTGATCGAGGAAAGGCAGATCAGATCTGCAAAGTTTTACTGGGGTTTGATTTGGGAACTCATGAGCTTTGCCGTCGACCTCCGGTAGAGCCCAAACCCCTAGGGGATCGACGGCTGAGGGTTGATGGATTAAAATCCAAGTCATCACAAGCGTTTCCCCCATTAATTCCTACCTCTCAAGTGTGGATTTTCTCCCCCTCCATCACCTGTCCTAGGCCTCATCGACGGCATCAGAAATCATCACCGATGCGGGTTGACAGCTCCAAGCCTATCTGGGGATCATAGCCTATCTCCACTAGGAACAGGTCCTCTCTTCTTGGGATATTGCCCAAGTCCTCTTTTTTAACCTTAGATGCGGGTATCGAGACGGAGAACTCCCTGAGCGTGAAAAGCGCTCGAATCTTGGTGAGGCGATCGGCTTTTTTATCCTCCAGGGCATCGAGCGCCCTTTCGATCTCATCCCTGTGCTGTTCGTAGACAACCGCGGGGATGACGGTGATATTGCTCATCCGCCTGAAGAGGCGCTGTGCTTCCCCTTTGGTCTCCGCTAAGCCGGGGTTATTCTCCAAAAGCTCCAGCAGCTTAAGTGATTTCCGGAACCTCATGTAATATCTTGTTCCCTCAAGCGAGGAAGGGTTGAATATCCGCTCGATGAGCTCCGCCTTTCGTTCCTCCTCCAGAGGGATCCCCTCCACCTCCCTCAGAACCTCCCTCGTCTTTTGAACGATCTCCTCATCGTAGACGGTCCCTATCCCCGAGGCCTCCTCATAGATGAAGACGTTCGGCGGGCCGTCGTAGGCGAAATCGGGCTCGATGAACCGGAGGACGCGGCCCATCCTCTGGATCAGCGAGTCAACGGTGGCGATCTCCGTCAGCAGGACGGGGAAATCGATGTTAAGCGAGACCTCGGCCAATTGGGTCGTGATCCAGATCCCTCTAGCATTTCTGTCCAGTATCTGAGCCTCCTTGCACCGCCTGTCCCTGTAGATGAAGCCGGAGTGTAGCAGCGACAGAGGGAGATCGGGCTTGAACTCCCTTAGCTTGCGGTAGAGCGCCTGAGCTTTTCTAACGGTGTTGACGATGACCAGCACCTTCCCGTATTCATCCTGAAGCTTAACTATCCTCGAAAGGCCTTCCTCGGAATCGATCGGAGCCCCCTCTATCTTCACCTTGTGTTTCCTCGCCCTGTGATACCTGGGCGGCAGCACCTTCAGGTTTTGAACCTTTTCCTCCAGATACTCCCTATAGATCCCCGGCAGCGTCGCCGTGACGATGCAGAAAAGCCCTCCCATCTCAGCTATCTCGGCCAGCCCCTTCAATATGGCGGCCGTTATCTCGGGGTCGTAGGATTGGATCTCATCGACGATGACCTTGGAGTAGGCGAGGGTGGCGTAGATCTTCTCATATCCGCCGTATTTGAAGACGGCTGGGAAGAGCTGATCCGCCGTCGAGACAGTTAACGGCATCGAGAGTTGCCTCGCCTCATCGACCCTCCGGACGCTCAGGAGGAGCTCCTCGCTCCTCTCGCGGGAGAGGAGGTAGAAATATGAATCGCTGTGGAGCAAGCCTACCCTGTCCTTGGCCCTGAAGGTCTCCCTCAGCCGGTCGAACATGGCGTTGACCGATGTGCGGACTGGCAGGACGTAGAATCCCTTCCCCTCCCCGAGCCAATAGAGGGCGAACTCCGTCTTGCCTATGCCCGTGCTGGCAATCAGGACAACGTTCCTGGAGGAGAGCTCCGAGGCGAGCTCCCTCTGCCAGATGGATTCCTCCGGGATCCCCTTCCCGAGGAGGTAGTTAGTGATCCGATCGGCTGGATCGGGGATAGGCTTTTCCTCCGCGGGCAGGTGGGCGGAGGCGGAGTGATCCAGCCTGTGCAACAGCCCCTTGATGGGCACATAAAGCCGATAAAGATCCCCCTCCCTTGGGGAGATAGGAGGTGTTAGGAGCCACCTGTAATTCGGCTTCGGGACGCCCAGATCGAGCGAGAACTTGGAGATCACGTCGGATAATCGCTCCTCCCAGACGAGGGCTAGCTCCTCTTCGATCGCCTCCCTCACCTCCCTCCATCGATAGATGTAATCATCGGCCCTGCAGGGATGGTGGAAGGCGATCGCCTGATAGATCGCCCGTTGGATTTCCTCCGGCATTCCCTCCACGAGGGGCTGGATGAAGGCCGGGGAGAGGAGGCCGTGGGGAACCCGGGGGACGTCCGGCTCGGGGATCCTCGGCTCGCCGATAGACCTCCGGATCAGGTTCTGGAAATGGGAGGTGATCTTGCCGAGGTCGTGACATTTGACGATCAGCTCCAACGCCTCCCAAAAAAGCGGGCGATAGGCCTCGGGGACCCTCCTCAGGATCGCCTCCCCATAGGCCGTCCTCATCTCCCTCAGCCCCTCCAGCAGCCTTCCTATGTGATCCGCCAGCGTCTCTAGCGGCCGGGATCTGGCATACACCACCATACGTAATCCCCCTCATCGTCTACTGGGAGCTTGAGGGGTTGCCTGGATTCAAGCCAAGATCCGGCCTCCACGAACCGGTAATCCACCCAGTTGAAGTCACGGATCACTTTTCCCCCCGAGATCGGGACGAATCTGCAAAGCGTCGGCAACCGATAGAGCACGCCCTGGAGGTTCAGCTTATCGCAGAGCTCGGAGGGGATGTAGGCGCCCTTGGATAGCTCGTCGTATTCCCTCTCCTCCTCCCTCACCTCGCAGAAACGAACCTTCTTCACCAATACGATATCCTCCGCCCGACCGAGGTAGAGGTAGTAGGGAGGGTCCTCGAAACCGCGTCGGAGCATGTCCAGCGTCTGGTCATCCCCTGAGAAATGGAGCGTCAGGTTGACATCGTATAGGTTATAGACAACTATCGGATAGGGGCGATCCGAGCCGAACTTCACGTAGAGCTGGTAATCGCGGAAAAGCCCTCCGTAATTCCCTTGAATGCTTATGTTCATCTTCGGAAGTTGCTCTGGTCTGCCGAGCAGGGAGAAGACCAGCCCGAGCACGGTCGATGGAGGGGGAAGCGGGAAGCTCTCCACGACCTCCATTGTGACCGGGTTTCGGTATACGGCTGTCTCCTGATAGAGCTCGACCTTCAAGACCTTCATCTTTCACCCCTGAAGAACTTTCCCACTTCCTCCTTGAGCTTGTCTATCATCCCCTCGGGTGACAGCACCCTTCCATCTTCTCCGAAGAGCTCCTTGAAGCACCTGATAGAATTGGCGAAGTAGCCGCTCCGGATGCCGATGTAGGTGTCCTCTTTAACCGTTTTCTCCTTCATCTCCGGGCCGTAAGCGTATTTCGACTCGAGGATCTCCTTGATCGGGTCGAGCTCGATGAAGGGCTTCCCCTGTTTGTAGCTCAGGCTGATGGCGTTGATGAAGAAGGGATGCTGGCAATCGTATAGCCCTCCGATGATGAAAAGGGGGCTGAGCGACTCCTCCCTTCCCCTTATCGATCGGTGGAGCGTTTTGATGATCTCAAGGAACTGCTGCACGCGACGGCATTTTTCCTCCTCATTCAACTCAATACCGCAAAGCTTTTCTTTTGCCTTCCCTATTATCTTCTTCAGCTCCTCCTCTTTGGGCTTCTCTTTCTCCGGCGGATTAAACTGAACATGAGAATCCCTTTCGCTTCCGATGCGGTTAAGCTCGATAACAACTGTGTAGCGGTAGAGCGATCTGTGATGCTCCATGTTGGCGATGTTCGGCTGGGCGTGTATTTTATCTGTCTGGTATTTGTTGGTCAGCATCTCGACGTCGCTGAGGAAGGGTTCGAGTGAGATGGCGGGCGTGATTCTCACAGGAGCTCTCCGCGTGAGTGTGAAGGTGCCCTTTAAACCCTCGAGCTCAGGAGTTAAATCTTCAGGATTGATGTTTGTCTTCATATAGCCGAACAGGTCAACCTCCTCACTCTTAGTGATGTCCGATCTGTGCTGGACAACCTGTTTTCCCCTCTCACCGGCTAACTCGACATCGGACGGCCTCCATCCAAACTGATGCACCCCTTGGTTGAAGATGGTGTAGCGCAGCGATTGGCGGGACATGAAGGTGAAGACCTCTCCGCTGCCCCGCCTAAGCTTTTTCAAAACGCTCAGATTACCGAACCCCTCGTCATAGTTGAGCGATTGGGCCTCAAATACGACTGTGAACGTCAAACCCTTGCTCATATCATCCCTCCTTTTCTTCCCCCAGAAACCCCGACAGGAGGGCATATGCCTTGGACTCGAACTCTATCGGATCGGCTGGATTGAGCAGGCTGAGGAGGTCCTGGGGGATGGGTTTCTGCATGTCGATGAACAGCTTCATCATCATCATCTCGTAGAACTCCTCCCTCCTGCCGCTTCTCACAGCAGAGAGGAGGCGATAGGACATCCTCAGGCGTCTCTCCAGATCGATCTCTTTCCCCAGGGAGGCGCCCATCTCGTAGAATTTACTCAAGATCTCATAAACTTGCCTCGATTCCATGGCCTCCCTCCTTAACCCTTTTCTATATCCCTCCCATATCACACGCCGAATGCTGTGGAGGAGGCTGAGCTCAAAGGCGGATTTCAAGGGAGGCAGGTTCGAATTACCCCTCGTTCCCGGATCGACGTTCTGTCGGAGCACCTGATAGATTAGATCGTAAACTTGGTCCCCCTCCACAAACCGTTTTACTGCCTCACGCCTCAGGTTTATCGTCTGATTTGAAATGAAAAGGCTTCCATACACACGACGGATACTCTCTATAGCCACTTTATCTATGAAAAGCCTGGCTATATCCCTCCCGATGTGGAAATACTTGAAGATCGGCTTATCCCTGTCCTTCCTCATGGAGGGCCTTATCTCCACGAAGAGCACGTTCTGCAACACCCATTCGCCCTTTTTCTCCCGCTCCTTCAGGAACAGATCCTCCATCACAATCTCATAGGCCGTGTTCTGGACGGTTTGAGGTATCTGGTAGAACTTTCTGAGCGCCTCGTTCTCCTCGAAGAGGAGGGGCAGCGAGGGGAGGTTAACGAAGATATATTCCGTATCCTGGGGGCCGGAGCGGAGGGCAAATGGGATCCTGTTGAAACCGGCCCAGGCGCAGAGCAGTATGAGCTCGCACACCTCGCAGATGTAAAAGTCAGGGGTGAGGTTGTAGAAGAAGTTCGGGAATTTGGTCTCTGAAACGCCTGTTATGCTGAACATTCCTTCGCTAAAGCTCCTCCTTCCCGGGAAAAGACAGCAAAGTTTGCAGCGCACCCCATTCGCAGGTGAGCCTGATGTCCTTAATCTCTCCCTCGCCGGGATGACGTATTCCCTTTCGAACCCTTGGAGACGTGTCTCCCTCCCGCCTAGGGAATAGTTGCCTACTATTTTCTTGTTGAGATAAAAGGGCTTGAGGAGATCAACGGCGTATTTTTGCTTTTCCAGTTTATCCATGCATCTCTTGATTATCTTATCCCTCAATTTACCAGCTGCTCTCTGGGCAGCGGGGTCGTTCGTTAGGCTCTCCGAGATCTTATCCGCGAAGCTGACCGCTGCTTCCCTCACCACCTCCTCCGCTTCCTCAGCTTTGCAATCAGACGGGAGCTTGTTTAATTTCTCCCTCAACCGCTCGAGGTGATGATTCCTCAGCTCATCGTAGTTCACACCCGCCTTGTCTAAGAGCTTAAGTTCTCTGGATCCCAGCTTCCTTCGTGGCAGGAGGAATCCCTCCGGAGCCGTTCGTATGATATGGTTGAAATACGCATCGGCAAAGCCCTCCAGATCCTCGGCCTCTAGCTCGAAAGCGCCTCCTTCTAGGCGGGAGCTTACATCGATCCCCTTCGATCGAAGGATCCTGAGAAACCCCACCAATCCCGCGTTGTAAAGCCAGTTGCTGGGCACGAGTCTCATCTCAGCACCTCCAACATCCCGAACCCCTGACTTCGACAAACCCCTAAGCCTACATGGTAGATCAGATCGAGAACCCGAGGTGGTCCGCTCAGCTCGAAAACGCCCACGAAACCCTGTCTGTCCATGTTGTAATGCCTCGCCACCTTCCGCCTGATGCTTATGGGCTTGAAATCGATTCGGACATCCTCTATCCCCAAAAAGACGCGGGATATCTCCCTGACGGAGAACCGCAGGCCTTCCTCGAACCCCTCCTGCCCCGGCAGCAGATACCAGTCGCGTTTCCCCTTCGTGTTGACGAGAACAGGGGAGAGGGTTTTGAAGACGGCTTTATCCCCTTTGATATCCGCCGTCCTCCTCAGCTCGATGTGCGATAGCTTCAGCTCGTTGTCGAAAAGGGGAAACGATCGAAGCTCCAGGAGCCCGTTGTAAACATAGGTCCCTACCTCATATGAGGAGGTGGAGAAGTTTAGGATCGCCCTGTCGCCGACGTTGAACTTATCCCCCTCCTCTCCTACCAGGCCCGGGAAGTAGACGGAGAAGGTGAAGGGTTTCAAAACATGCAAGGTCGAATAGTAGCTTTCGAAAAGCTGAGGGTTAGCCCTCTTTATCGCCTCTTTTATCAGCGATATAAAGCCCCTCCTGTAATCCCTCGGAAGGAAGGGCTTTGAGAGGGTGTAGAAGATAGCAAACCTCATGACCCCCTCCACACCTTAACCCTTCTCGCCTTTTTCCTGGAGTCTCTGTATTCATAACGGCATTTTTCCCTGCAAAATCTCTGCTTCGCCTTCCTCTTCGCGAAGAAGAGGCCGCAGTTCAGGCATCTCCCGAGCTTACCGGTCCACCCGAGCCCGTCGTAGAGGAAATCAGTTATCAGCCTGAGCCAGAAGTCGTTCAAAACCCCCTCGGCGTGAAGGACCGTGTATACCTCCTTCGTTTCCGGGTCTATTTCAACCCCGTGTTCGAACTTTTGAAGCTTAGAGCTTAGGATCTGCCTTGCTCTTTTGGGATCATCGCTTTCAAGCAGATCGATGAAGAGCTCCCTGAGCTCCTTTTGGAGGTCGAGGAGCTGGCTCAGGGAGATCTGGTCTTTGTATTCCGAGCTTTCGAGCTCAGACTCGAGCTTGGACGGGTCGGAGTTCAAAAATTCGGCTAAAGCGTGAGGATCGAGCTTTAGAAACATCTC
>QNBQ01000073.1 GCA_003645735.1 Candidatus Poribacteria bacterium | reverse complement strand
TCCATGCTCCGGGAGGAGGGCTACGACCTGGGCCTGGGGCTGGTGGCCTTCTCGGGCGAGGCGGAGGGGATGGAGGTCAAAGGGATAACGACCGACCCGGTTCAGTTCCAGAACTGGCTCTACGGGCTGAGGACGGAGGGGGGAGGGGATATAGCCGAGTCGATCTACGAGGCGTTGATGGCCGCCCTCGAGCGGGTGGATTACAGGTGGTTCGCCAAGAAGCACTTCATACTCGCCACCGACGCCCCTCCCCACGACAAGGACATCGACGGGAGATCCCCCTACAGCCTGGACGAGGTGATCGAGACGCTCAGGAAGAAGGGGATCGCCGTCACCGTCCTGGGGATAGATCACCTGCCCATAAAACAGCTCGCCTGGGGGACGGGCGGGCAGTGGATCAGGATACCCGGCTCCGGCTACCTCGAATCCCTCCCGCAGACCCCTCCTCAGAAGGATCTGGCCTGGCTGGAGGGGGCCTGCCTGCTGGAGGGGGGGAAGCTCAAGCAACGGATAACCGTCCATCTGTCCGATCCCAACCCCGGGAGGCTCGCCCTGAGGGTGAAGGTGTTGGGGCCGGACGGGAGGAAGCTGTTCGAGAGGGAGATGCGGGTTGATCTGCCCGAAAGCCCGACCGGGTTCGTCACCCTCTCCCCGGAGATCGACCTGAAAAACCTGGCCAGATCGAAGGGGACATACACGGTGATATGGCGGCTGAGCGACGGGAGGAGGGAAGCGCTGCTCAGGAGCTACTTAGATATCCCTTAACCGCGTCGACGATGTATTGGACGGCTATGGCCGTCACCAGAAGGCCCATCAGCTTCGACATCACCTGTATCACCCTCCTGCCGACGAGCCTGTCGATCTGCTCCGAGAGCCTCAGCATGAGCCAGGCGAAGGCGAGCACCGTCGCCGACGCCAGGAGTGGGATGAGGTGGCCGAACTGTTTGGTCAGCGTGGTTATGGTCATGAGAGCCCCCGGCCCCGTGAGCAGCGGCGTGCCGATGATCACCCCCAGCGCCTTCGACCCGACGGGCCTTTGGACCGACCCCTCAGGCGCCGCCTCCAAAACCGATTGAACCCCCATGATGATCAGGATGACCCCTCCGGCGATCTGGAAGCTCCTGATGTCTATCTTCAGCGCCTCGAGCAGGTAAGGCCCCGAAAAGGAGAAGAGGACCAACAGGCCGCCCGCGACGCACACCGCCGTCAGGGCCTCCGCGCTCTTCTCCCTGCTGCTCATCCCGTGCGACATCTCCATGAACACCAGCGAGCTTATGAACGGGTCCATTATGACGAACATCGTGATGAGCGACTTGACGAACCCCTCCATCAGGCGAAGACCCTGACGATGCTATATATCCCCAGCGCCGAGATTATCGCCCCGCTGACCACCGGCAACCTCTCGAACAGCCCGGAGAGCCTCTCCCTCATCAACATCTCGGCCGCCCGGGCGACGTTGGCCGCTATGACCGCTATGCTCGTTATGGTGAAGGCCACCCCTAAACTGAAGACCAGCACCAGGGTGAGCCCCCGGTCTATCTGGCCCGAGGAGATCGAGGAGAGCAGCACCGCTATCCCCGCCGGGCAGGGGATCATCCCCGCCGAAAGGCCCATGAGGGCGATCTGGGGGAGCCTATACCGCCCCGAACGCTCGCCCGGATGGGGGTGGGGATGCGGATGGGGATGTGGATGGGCGTGGACATGTCTCCCCCTCAGCCCTCCCCATAAAACCCACAGCCCGACGGCCAGTATCATCGCCCCGGCGGCCAGCTTGAAGGAGGTCTGAACCGCCCCGGCGAAGACCCGCTCGGAGACGAATTTGAAGAGGAGGCCGAGCACGATGACGCTGAAGGTGTGGGTGAAGGCCGTTATCAGGCCCAACAGAACGGCCTCCGCCGTCCCCCCTCTCACGCCCACCAGATAGGCCGCTATGACGCTCTTGCCGTGGCCCGGCTCAAGCGTGTGCAGCATCCCCAATATGAAGGCTGTGCTCAGGTAGATCCTCGATACGTCCATCGCCTCCCCATCTCCATTATCTTTTCGAACCTCTCCTCCCCTATCTCCTCGATCGAAGGGGAGTGGAAGATCTCCCAAAAGACGCTCCTGAAGAGGTCGTCCGATAACAGCTCCTCAAGCCTTATCCCGTCCAGGTGGCCGAAGTATATCGCCAGCACGAAGAATGCCCTCTGGGGCGAGAGGCCGTCCCTCTCCATCGCCCTGGCTATGAGGTTGACCCCGTCGCCCGTGTTGAACTCGATCCGATCCCCCTCTATCAGGACGTCGCCGTAGATCTCGTATCTTTCGATGTAAAACTCCGCCTCCCTGAAGAGGAGCTGAACGGCTTCCTCGCCGTGCGGCGTGGGCCTCAGGACCCCGTCGACAGGCTCGGCCAGGCCGGTCTCCATCAGGTGGTCGACCGCCCTTTTCAACCCCCGGGGCATCCCGCTCAGCTCGATTCCCTCCCTCCACGCCCTGTAAAGCAGATAGGCCGCCCTGAGCGAGAGGAGGAACTCCTCCCTGTCCTCGGGGGGAACTCCTTCGAACGGGTCGAACGACTCCCTGACCTCCAGGACGAGGTCGAGCAGGTGAAACCGCCTCCCGTTCGAACATCTGAGCTCCAGGTGATCCCGGAACGGGGAGCGGGGGTCTAGGGGCGCGTCGCCGCCGTTCCTGAACCACCTTATCTCGACCAGCCCCCTCCTCTCCTCCTCGAAAAGCCCCCTCAGCGCTATAGAGATGTCGGGCAGGTCGGGGTTGATCGGCAGGAGCTTTTCGAGATCCGCCCTCAACGCCTCATCGATCAGCTCCATCACGCTCATCCCCCGCGGCAGCCCATCGAGCTCGGCCCCGAAGTAAAACCCGTCCGCCGGCGGCATATCGCCGAGGGTGACCCTCAGGATCAGAGGGTTTTCGAATTTGGAGGCGATCGATTCGAGGTAGAGGGATGACAGCTCGTCCTCCCTTTTGAGGAACATCTTCCCCTCACCTTCCGCCGCCCCTGAACCCTCCGAATCCCCTGAAGCCTCCTCCGAAGCTCCTGAGGCCCCTGGGCCTGAAGAAGCTCGATCTGAAGCTGCCCCACCTGGAGCGGGTGATCGGTTTCGGAGCGGTCGTCGCCCTCATCCTGGTCCCGGGCCGGGTCGCGAACCTCGCCCTGCTGGCCGCGGCCGAGGCCCTCCTGGTGGCCGTCCCTGGCCGGGCCGTGGTCCGCCTCCTGTATTCGGGCGACCTCCGGAACTCGTCCCTCTTCTCCTTGATGATCACCACCCGCTCGGGCGGGGTGTGGTAGTAGGGGACGGTGGTGTAGGGAGGGGTGTTGAGGATCTGGAGCAGGAGCCAGGTCTCCAGCAGCGCCTCAGTTAGGTGGCCGGTGTGGTAATAGCCGTAGTTGGGGCCGTAGCCGATCATCGCGTAATCGACGCCGCCGTCCGGCCTGTTCCACCTCCTGAAGGTGAACAGCTTCTCGTCGCCCGGATCTATCTCCCCGTTGTCGTTCACGTCGGCGTATCCCGATACCTCCTGCAGGTCGCGGCTGATGTTTTTGACCTCGATCAGCACAAGCTCGTCCCCCTCGTAGATCTGGTTTACCTTCTCCTCGAACTCGGTCACGTCCTTGCTCTCGCGCATCGCCCTCTCGACCGCCTCCAGATCGATCGCCCTCGCTTTGCCCCGCGTCTCGGCCCACTGGTAGACCCTCCCCCCGCCGCAGCCCTCACACCCCTGGAACAGTATGACGGCCCCGCCCGCCAGGGCGCCGACGGCGGCCACGGAGCCGTATTTGAAGATCAGGCCGCTCCGCATCATCGCCCAGATTATACAACAGCTCCCGGCACTTTACAAGCCGAATCAAACGAAGGGCAGCTCCCCCTGGATCGACTCTATGAGCTCCATCGCCTTATCCAGCTGCTCCCTGCTCCCCTCCAGAAGCAGCCTGACGCTCCCCTCCGCGCCGGCTATCCCGCCCGCCGCGTAGAGCGTCGCCTTGACACCCGTCAGCAGCTGAAGCGCCTCTATCTCGGTGACGATCGTCCCCGTCACGGGGAACATCCTGGGCACATCCCCCAGGACATCGGTCCGGGATGCCAGCCTGCTCAGCTCGAATATGTCGCAGTAAACCAGCTTCTCAAGCCCGACCGGTATGACCAGCTCTATCCGCCTGGAGATTATGTGGCCTATGGCGTTGCCGATCGTGCCGCTTGTGGGGTGGCCGATCAGGATGCCGGCCACCTTGTTTTTGTAGTCCAGGGCGTTTGCGCCCTTGATGAAGACGTCGCCCGGCCCCATCCGCTTGACGACCTCGTCCACCAGCAGATCCTCCCTCAGCTGGCCGTCCACGATCACGTAGCCCGGTATCTTTGGCTCCGACAGCTTCCCGGGCCTCTCCCCCTTGGCCGGAAGGGTTACCCCGGCGATCATCCTGTGCTTCTCTATCCCCCTGCCCAGAAGCTCCTCGGCGACGTATCCGTTCGTCGTCCCCCTGGCTATGGCGATTATCCCCTTCTCCATCGCCCTCCTGACGGAGGGGAGGGCCGCCACCCCTTTGGCGATCAGCCTCTTCGATTCGGAGACGGTCAGCACCGCCTGGGCTATCATGACGCACCTCCCTCAGATCTCTATGATCTCGGCCTCCATCCTCTCCAGATCGACCACCGCTATGGTCGACCTCCCGTAAAGCCATCCGCCGGCCTCGCCGGGGTTGACCACGAGCGTCCCGTTGACCCTCCGCACATCGGCCTTGTGGGTGTGGCCGTAGACGACCAGGTCGTAAAGCCCGCTTTTGGCCAGCGGCTCGACCAGCAGCTCCTTGTGCATGACGACGATCCTCCTGCCCCCCGCCTCAAGCTCCCTCACGTCCTCCGATATCTCCCCTATCCCCTCGAACCTGGCCTTAAGCCCGAACTTCTCGCCGTCGTTGTTCCCGAAGACGCCTATGAGCTTGCATCTCAGGCCTTTGAAGGCGTTGGCGGTGAAGGGGGAGATGAAGTCGCCCGCGTGAAGCACGAGCTCAACCCCCCTCTCGTTGAAGATCTCAACCGCCCTCTCTATCTTGGGCAGGTTGTCGTGCGTGTCGGATATGACCCCGATCCTCATCCCGCACCTCCTTCGCGGCCTTATTTTGCTCAAAAGACGTGTCCCATGCCGAAGGAGATGGATCGGTTCAGCCTAGGCTCGAACCTTCCGTCCAGGGGATACCCCAGGTCGAACCTGTAGACGGGCGATCCGTTGAGCCTGGGCAGGCCGACCCTCAGCCCGCCCCCCACGCTCCTGTAGATCTCCCTGGACCCTTCCCTCCAGATGCAGCCCACGTCGGCGAACAGGACGATCCCCACCACGATATACCTGCTTTTGAAGATCACCGTTCTGTCCTCCAGGTTTAAGACGGCGACCCCGTCGCCCGAGAACCCGTTTCTGGGGTATCCCCTCAGCCCGTTGTTGCCGCCCAGGAGTATCTGGGCTGGGCGGCGCGGGTCGATCCCGTATCGATAGGCCGCCCTCAGGGCCACCGTCTGGCCGAACGGCAGCCTCGCCAGGTATTTGGCCTCGGCCGAGATGATGGGGTTCTCCAGGTATGTCCCCTTGAGCCTGGCGTTGGCGACGAGCCTCGCCCTCAGGTAATCCCTCCCCTCCCTCAGCCTCCTCGCCGAGGAGAGGACGAGGGAGAGCCTCGTCTCGTCGAAATCGCCCCCGAAAAGCCTGTCCGACCTGCGCAAGCTCACCCTGTATTTGTCGCCCAGCTCGATGTCCTCCACCTCGCCCAGCTTGTCGATGAACCTGTCCTGGACGAACGCGGACGTAGCGCGGGTCAGGCTCAGCCCCAGCGCCCCCTCCCTCTGATCCCTGAAGGGCGCCTCCGCCCCGCCGATCCAGATGGGCGAATATTTGTCCTCCCTGTAGGCGAACCAGATCGACGCCCTCGTATACCTCCTCCTCGTCCCCGTGGAGCGGGTCAGGGCGAACCTCCAGCCCGAAAGGGAGTGGTCATACCTCGACCCGACCCTGCCGTCTTCATACCAGGCCCTCTCGACGTGCAGGTTCATGAGCTCCATCTCAGTCGACCACTTCGTCTTGAGCGAGTAAAGGGGTCTCATCAAGCTCAGCCTCCAGCTGTTGCCTATGGGCTGGGAGAAGTAGCTGGCCGAGAGGTGCCAGTGCGTCCCGAAAAGCCTGGGGTCGGAGAAGGAGCCGCCTATCTTGTATCTCACCCCCTCCTCGCCGCTCCGCCTCTCATACCTCAGCGCCACGCTCTGGCCCAGCCCCAGCAGGTTCATGTCATATAGGGCGAGTATCAGCTTAGAGTTGCCGTCGCTCAACGGGATGCTTATGGAGGGGAAGATGGCCCACAGATCCGTCACCCTCACCGTCACCGCCACGGCGTCTATCCCCTCGTCGAACCGGGCCGTTATCTCGGCGTCCCCCAGATACGACCTGCTCCTCAGTATCCTCTCGCTCTCCTCCGCGTCCTCCTCGTTGTAGGGGTCGCCCTCCTTGAACAGCAGCTCCCTCTTTATCACGTCCGCCCTCGTCCTGACGTTCCCCACCACCTCTATCCTCCCTATGATCCCCTCGTCTATCTCGATCTTGAGTATCACCTCGTCGTCGAAGGTCCAGGGCTGAACCCTCAAAACCCTCATGAAGACGAACCCCCGCTCCCTGTAAAGCTCCTCGATCCTCTCAAGCCTCTCCCTCACCTTCTCCTCGCTGTATATGTCCCCCTTTTTGATCCCCAGGTAATCCCTCAGCTCGGAGGAGGGGATCGACCTGTTCCCGACGAAGGTGACGCTTTTGACGAACTTGTATCTGTGGATCTCCGCGGGACAGGGCGAGCTCAGTATGATGAGCAGAAGGGCGATGGCCGCTCTAATCATTCTTCCCCGCGCCCAGGTTGGATAAGGCCGTCTCTACCGCCATGAGACACAGGGCGCCCGTCAGAAACCAGGCCCACAGCTCCCTTCCTCCCCTCAGCCCGCTCAGCTCCCTCTTCAGATCCCCCGCCGATCCCACGACGAAAACCCTCCCGTCGATCCGTTTGGCGATCTCACCGGGGTCGGCCTCTGCCAGATCCGATTCGTCCGCCGGTGCGTTGACGGCGAAGAAGATCGCCCCTCCTCCCCCTGCCGGCCCGGCTTTGTATACCCCCGGCAGCGCCATCCCGTCGAAGGGGGCGGGGCCGGGATCGGCGGGGTGGAGCGGCCGGGGGTAGACAAAGCCGGGCCGGCAGGGG
>QNBQ01000072.1 GCA_003645735.1 Candidatus Poribacteria bacterium | reverse complement strand
GGGGGGAGGTGTGGGGGCGGGCTTATCCTCCGGCTTTTCCGACCCGGGCTATCCTGGGGGTGATGAAGACGATGACCTCGCTCTTCTTAGTGATCGTCTTGGTGTTGTTGAATATCCTCCCTATCAAGGGGATATCCCCGAGGATGGGGAACTTCTCGACCGATTTCATCTTCCTCTCGGAGGTCAACCCGCCTATGACGACGGTATCGCCGCTTTTGACCAACACCTTCGTCTGGGCCTCCCTGGTGGAGATGGTCGGCTCGCCGGTCTTGGTCAGCTCGCCCAGATCGCTCACCTGAACATCGGCCTCCAGCAACACCTTATCCTCCTCCTTCACCTCCGCCGAAACGGTCAGCACCACGCCCACGTCCTTGAACTCTATCTCCACCGTCTCGATCCCCTCCTGTATCGTCACCTTCGAAAACCCCACCTGATCGCCGCTGTGGAACTTCGCCTGTTCCCCTTCGATCACGGTGATCCTGGGGTTGGACAGGATCTTCGCCTCGGAGGAGGCGGTTATCACCTTAAGGACGGCGGCGAACTCCGTCGGGGAGAGCGTGCCGTATCTCAAGCCGACAAGCCCCTTGGCCTCCGCCCCCACGGGCGATTCGACGCTGACCGATGTCTTCCCCTTTTCATATCCGAAGCTCCAGCCCAGCCCCAGCTCGCTCTCGTCCGAGATCGTCCTCTCGACTATGCAGGCCTTGATCTCTATCTGGTGAGGGGGTTTATCCAGTCTCTCAAGCTCCCTTTTGATCGCGTCGACCGCCTGGGGAACGTCCACGACGACCAGATATCCGCCCTTGGCGGCCTCGGCCGCCGTCCCTCCGGAGCCTGAAGCTGAAGCGCCCCCTTTCCCTCCCCCTTTGGCGAAGGCCTCCAGCTTGCCGATGGGCGACAGGAAGGGCTGAAGCAACCTCTTCAGCTCCTCGGGGTCGGAGTAATGGACCTCCAAAACCCTCCTCACCACCTCGGGGGGGCGCTCCTCAACGGGAGGGGTTTCCTTCGGCGCCTCGACCGGCAGATCGATCTCCTTCAGGAGGCTTTCGACCAGCGGGATGGCCGCCGTCACCTTCCCCTCCTCCCCGGACAGGATCAGCTTCCCGCTGACATCGTCCGCCAGAAGCTTCAGATCGGACGGGACGATCTCCTTGAGCAGCTCCACAGCCTTTTGAGGCGAGGCATATCTGAGCTTGAAGCTCCTTATGGCCAGCTTGGGCGGGGCTTCCTTGACCTCCTTGGCCTCGACCGGCTTCTTAACCGTCACCCTGATGATCCCCTCCTCCGTCTCGTAAAACGAATAGCCCAGCGATCCCAGCAGCTCCGAAAGCGCCTTCTTAAGCGGGACATCCCTCAGGTTAAGCGTCACCTTTTGGTTTACGTCCACATCCCTGTCGACCAGGAAGTTGGCCCCATATTGCTCGAAGAGCAACATCAATATCTTGCCGAGGCTCTCCTCCTCGGCCCTTATCGTCACGAGCCTATCCATCACCGGCGTCTCGAAGCTCAGGACGAGGCCCTTCTCGGAGCTGTCCACTTGGTAGACGGCCTTGCGCGTGAGGAGGATCCTCAGATCGCATCTATCGCCGACGGCGTTAAGCTCGACCTCTCTGATAGGCGGCGCCCCTTCGATCGTCCTCGGGATCCCCCTCGAAAGCGACACCCCTCTCAATTCGATCCTGAGCGCGAACCCCTCATCGCTTTCCCCGCTCCGGATCGCCTCCGGCTTCAACCTCCCCTCCGAGGCGATGATCAGCCTGGTCTCCGTCTCCTCTCTTTCGATCTCTATGTGGGTTATCCTCACGTGCTTCTTCGCCGCCTTTTCGATAGTCGGCTCGATCGAGGCCGGATGTCGGCGTTCGGCCGGTTTGGAGGGCGCGTGCAAGGGCACCGATACGGTCAGGACGCGCCCTTCAGCCTTGACCTCGGGCGAAATACGCCTGCTCATCCTCAAGGCCAGCCTCGTCAAGGGGGGATCGAGGGAGTGCTGGGCCAGGAGAACTTTTTGCACCTCGCTCGCCCTCGGCTTCACGCTCCAATACCCTTTCCTGTTGACCCAGAAGAGCGAGTCGAGTATGTCGACGTAGAAGACGAACCCCTTGACCCTATCGGCCTCCCCTGTCCTGTATTTCAGCTCGCCCGTCCCCTTCACCGTTATGAGCAGCCCTTCGGGCAGCTCGGAGAGCTTTATCGAGGTTATCCTGACGGCCGATCGGCCGATCTGGGCGGCCGCCAAAACGATTCCTAAGATCAAGACGAACGTATATGCCTTCGTCCTCATCTCCCCATCACCTCTCCCAGTTTAAGCGTTCTCCTCTCGCCCCAAGGGGTTTTAACGACCACCTCGTCGGGGCCGATCTTCTCCACCTCAAACCCGGCGGAGGGATCGACCTCGCCCTCCCTGAAGATGCGGCCGTTTATCACGGCCATGGGCTCCTCCGCGCTCCAGCAGATGGCCGTCAGCTTGAGGTCGATGGATCTCTCGACCGGCTCCCTCCTCTCGCCCCTCTCCTCCACCAGCCACTCCGGGGGCTTGAACGGGTTTCGAGGCGGAAGCGGGTCGATCCTCCCCGCGGGGGCGAGCTCGTTCAAGGGGATCTCCCGCTCCCCCCCGCTTTTCCTCGACGCGGTGGACGGCATGGGCATCAGCTCCAGCTTTCTCTCCTTCACCTTGAACTCCATGGCCGCGCATGTGAAGATCAGGCCGATTATAACGGCGAAGATCAGATTATCCGCCCTCCGCACCGCCGCTCACCTCCGGAAGGGGCGAATAGAAGACGGAGAACTCGAGATCCAAGTTCACCCTCCACGGCTCCGAGCTGTCCCTCCTGATGGAGAAGGTCTCGATCGATATCAACCTCTCGCAGCTCTCCAGATCGGCCAGGAACCGCATCACATCCCTGAACCGCCCCCTCGCGCCCAGCTTGTAGGTCGATTTGAGGTATTCGCCGGGCGGCTTTTCCGTTTTACGCCCCGTCGCCTCGCGGAGGAAGGTTATATCGAGGCCGTGTTTCCCGCCGCTGCTTCTGACCCTCCTCAGCACGTCCGGCACGTCCTCATCCGACGGTATCCTCGCCAGGAAGGCCTTGAGAGCCCGCTCCGCCTCGTCCAACATCTCCTCCGACAGCTTGGGCGAGCGCTGCAGGTAATCCCCGATCATCTTGAGGCTCTTGCGGTTGAGGTCTATCATCCTCTCGAGCTTATCGATCTCCCTCATCTGGGGCCTCCACACGATCAGATAAAACCCCGCCAGTATAACCCCCCATGCGAGGGCGAACAGAAACGTCTTCCTCAGGGCTTGGAGGATCATCCCGATCGCCTCCTGAAGGCGGCCGTTATCTCAAATCCGTAAACCTCCCTCCCGTCGGAGGAGAACCGTTTGTTTATCGACGAGAAATCCGCCTCCTCTATCCACGGCAGCTCCTGTATCCTTTTGAGCAGCTCCTCTATCGAGCTCAGCCCCGCCGATTCGCCGGTTATGCGCAGCTGGAACGTCTCGACGGTTGCCGCCTCCTTTTCGGCCTTTTTGGCCTCGCCCTTCCTGGCCTTGCCCTCGCGCTTGGGCCTCTCCTCCCGCTCCGCTGTTCTGTGCAGCGATACCTCCTGAAGCCATACCCCCTCCGGAACCGCCCTCCATATCTGTGAGAGCTTGTCCGACCAGGTTATCCTCCCCCCCAAAGCCCTCTCGATCATCCTGTATCTCCTCTCGATCTCCGCCTTCCTGGCCAGCAGCTCCTCGACCCTGCTTTTCTCCTTCCTCAGCTTGGACAGGATCGCCGCCAGCCTGGCGTTCTCCCTCATGTAATCCTCTTTCAAGCCCAGGATTTGAAAGGCCAGAAGGACCAGAAAGCCGGCCGTCAAAAAGGACGTCACGAGTATGATGACGTTTCTGAGGCTATAGGGGCTTTCCGGCGCGTATTCCGGCGGGAGGAGGTTGACGTCTATTATCTTCATCTTCCCACCCTCAGAGCCGGTTTCAAGGCCAGCCCCACCGCCGTGGCGAAAAGGGGCTGGTTGGCCTTTATCATCTCCCGATCGCATCTATCGTCCACGTCGAAGAGATCCAGGTAGCTCACGCGTTCGACCGGCAGATCCAGCTTCGTCAGCAGCAGGTCGTCGATGAACGGCAGCTGTGAGCTTCCACCCGTCAGGATGACCTTTTGAGGGGCCGGCAGGTCCGCCGTGTAGTGTTCGAAGAGGTTCCTCAACGCTTGAAGCAGCCCCTGCGGCCTCTCCATCGCCCTCATGATCGCCTCCTTCACCCTGGAGCCCACCAGCACCTCCCTGGCCGTCTCCCCATCAAGCTCCAGCTTCATCCTCTCCGCCTCGCTCCACTCCACGTCCAGCTCCCTGACGATCTCCTCCGTCAGCTCGTTTCCGCCGTGAGGTATGTGTGGGTAGAAGATCGGCTTGCCGTCGTGGTAGAAGAAGACGGAGGTTTTGGTGGCGCCTATGTCCACCACGGCCACGTCCTCCTCTGACGGTATCCCCATCCACCCTATCAGCCTCGCCAAGGCCAGCACGTCCACGTCTATCGCCAGGGGCTGTATGCCGAGCTTCTTGAGCATCCGCGCCCTGGCCTCGGGCAGCTCCTTGTGGACGGCGACGAAGAAGACCTCCACTCCCTTTTGGCCGTCCACCGTGGCCTCCCCCAGCAGGTCGGAGCTTATCAACGCGTTATCCACGGGGTAGGGGATGTAATCCTGCTGCTCCACCTCGCTCCTGGTCGCCTCCTCTATCTGCTCCTCGCTCATCTCGGGGGTCGCCTCCGGTATGAACAGGGTGCGCATGATCACCATCTCATCGCTCGAGGGTATGTCGGTGATGGCCCTTTTAGCTTTGGGTTTCATCGCCCCCAGGAGCTCCTTGAGGGCGCGCATCATCTCGCCCTCCCTCTCGGCCGAGATGTCCATCGCGATGAGCCCGGCGTTCACGATGACCGGTCGCTCCCCGCCCACCCTCAGCTCGACCGCTTTTATCGAGTGGTCGCCGATGTCTATCCCCAATATGAGATCCCTCCTCAGAAACCCCAGCATCACATCACCTCTTGCCAGCCCGCCTCCTGGACCTCCTTTTCGAACACGACGATGGTCAGGGTTTTGATCTTCAAACTATCCTCGCCGGCCAGCGCTTCATCGTAATAATACTCGGTGCTGCCCGTGCCGTGCACCTCGCCGCCCACGACGATCGACCCGTAAAACCGGTGGCTGCCGGTCACGTCCGCGTCCCCGTAAGGCGCGTATACGACCCCACAGAACTCCGACCCGCCCGTCAGCTTGATCTCCTCGTTCTCGTCGCTTCTCGCCGTCGAGTAGAGCTGGAAGTTCATCGGAACGCCTGTCTCGTTTATAAGCCCGCTGCCGGTCAGCTTGAAATCGTCCTTACAATACATCACCAGCCTGCCGCCCGGCCTTATCGCTATCCGGGCCGTGCCGGTCTGGGTGAACGACCTGCAATAGATCGTCACGTTCCCCTCGATCATCATCAGGCTGCTCCCGGTGAACCTTATCTCGTCGTAATAGTAGGTTCCTTCGATGAACGTCACCTTGGCCGAGCCGGTCTTCCTCAGATCCTGCGTTCCCACCTCGAAATCGTCCAGCGGCGGAAGTATCACAGGCTCGGGCAGCGGATCGGTCGAGCCTGTCACGGTGGCCGACCCGGTTATCCTGACGATGTGGCCCGGCCCCGGCCTAGCGTCGCCGTGTATCTCAGCGGATCCCGTCACCCTTATGTCGCCGTTGCTGCCGACGTGCCCGTTTTCGCCGGGCGTCTGCCCCCAGTAGGGGCCGAGGGTCGAATCGTAGCTGCCCGTCTCGACGCTGCCCGTCAGCTTCACCCCCTCTCCCCCGAAGAGCGCCCACCTGAACGGGTTCGCCTCTACCTCCCTCACCAGCCTCACCAGGATGATCTGCTTGTGCGAGTCCGAGCCGCAGATGAGCTTCACGTCTATCGCGTTCGAATCCTCCTCCCCGGTCTCCTCGTCCGTCACGTTCCTCAACATGACGGTATAGCTCCCTATCCGCTCCTCCTCGTCGTAAACCGGTATATCCACCACGTCGCAGCCGGCATCCTCGTCGAACATCGGATACCAATCGCCCTCGTATTTGTCGAGGTCGTCCTTATTGCTCGTCGCCCCGGAGCTGTCCGCCCAGTCCGAATCGCCCTCAAGCTTCTTCACGACCTCGATCAGCTCCTCCCACGCGGCCTGGGTTATCTCACGGTCCATCTCAATTATATCATCCCTGCTGAGCAACATGTGCATGGAGTGGGAGTATGAGCCGGTCTGGCCGGTGACCTTCACCTCGATCACGTCCCCCTCGACCTTCCCCTCATCGTCCGTCACGTTCCTCAGCATGACCGTATAGCTCCCTATCTGCGAGCCGCTTCGGTCGTATACCGGCACGTCCACGGCGTCGCCCCCGGTATCCTCGTCGTAAAGCGGATACCAATCGCCGTCGTGTTTGTCGTAATCGTCGCTGTTGCCCGTGGCCCCGGAGCCGTCCGACCAGTCGGAATCCTCCCGCAGCGGCTCGATCGCCTCGTTCATGCCGACGACCGCCGAGTAGACGGCCTCGAGCTGCTCCTCCAGCTCATCGGCGCCCTCGCCCGACATCTCCTCGTCGGCCCTTATCAGCCTGGCCCTCTCCTCGGCCCATTCCGAGCCGGACTTGCCGATCGATTTGACCTCTATCTCGTTCGCGTCCACCTCCCCCTCCTCGTCGAGCGTGTTCCTGAGGAGGGCCGTGTAGGTCCCTATCTGTTCCCCTCCCTCGTATACGGGCACGTCCACGGCGTCGCTACCGGTATCCTCATCGTAAAGCGGATACCAGTCCCCCTGGTATCCCTCCTGGTCATCTATGTTGCTCGTCGCCCCGAGGTTATCGGACCAGTCCGAGTCGTCCAGCAGCGAATCTATGGCCTCCTCGATCCCTCTGTAGGCGGCCTGCCCGGCCCCTGTGCCGGCGGCCCCGGCGGTCAGCCTCACCCTGATCTCGTGCCGCTGCGGGCCGGCCCTGCCTATCGACCTTATCTCGATCTGGTTCGGTATCACCTCATCGTTTTGATCCGTTACGTTCCTCAGCATGACCGTATACGTGCCCACCACCAGCGGCACGTCGACGACATCGACCCCGTCGAAGAGGTAATACCAATCGTTATCGACCCTGTTCTTGGTCGCCCCCTCGTTATCGGTCCAGTCCGCGTCCGCCTTCAACGCCTTCACCGCCCTGTT